>NZ_VCDN01000045.1:0-98143 GCF_033949405.1 Xenorhabdus santafensis
CTGAATTGGGCGCAAACCCCCAAGAAAGAAATAATCGTTAACAGTATTCATGCGAGTAATTCATCCCGTTACTCGCATTGATCCTAACTTTAATTTAGGAGCCTGACTGATATTGGTGCCTGTCAAATATTGCAACAAAATAAATAACAAAGATAAAAATTTGAATATATTTTTTTTAGCTTGTTAATAGTTCCAAGCATAAATTTTTCACATACTGAAAACTTTTATCATCGCCTTATTTCATTATCTTGTAACGGATTGGGGCAAGGAATTGCCATTCCACTTGCATTCAATACAATTTTAGGTTCAGTGAAAGATGATATGGCCGGTATGGCATCTGGTGCTCTGAGTACTCTACAAATTGTAGGTACATCAACCGGTGTCACTATTGTTGGGACTATTTTGTTTTCAGTTTTATCTACATCAAGTGCTGATAACACCACTGAGCAGGCTTATGGTTATGCTCTGGCCATAGCAACTATCTATAACTCATTAGCGTCTTTGATAAGCCTGTTTTTATTTTCATATGCAACACGAGCAGCGACGTCCCCAAATGGGTTACAGAGAATGTGACAGAAAAAGTTGATAAAAACGTTTGATGCCAGTTTTCGTTCCGCTGAGCGTCAGATCTCATTAATTATTACCCTATTAATATATACTGATAAATTCGGCTCACTTTTATTTCAGTGAAAAATTGCCTAACACGTCTATTTTTCAGTAAGTTATTAAATAGAGATTATAGAGGACTTATGAGTATACCTTCATTTGGGGTTGGCACTTTTAGATTGTCAGGACAAACAGTTATTGATTCTGTCACTAACGCATTGGAATGCGGTTACAGAGCTATCGATACTGCACAAGTCTATGATAATGAATCTGAAGTGGGATTAGCCGTTTCACAAAGCCATATTGACAGAGAAGAGTTGTTTTTAACAACGAAAATTTGGGTTGATAATTATTCGAAAGATAAACTTATTCCCTCTTTAAAAGAGAGTCTGGACAAACTAAAAACAGATTATGTCGATTTAACTCTCATTCACTGGCCTGTTCCTGACGGAGAGGTTTCTCTTCGGGAATATATGGAAAGTTTGTTGGAAGCAAAGGAGCAAGGCTTAACTAAGCAGATAGGGATCTCTAATTTCAATATTGAATTAACAAAGCAAGCCATTGATGTCGTTGGCAATAATGTTATAGCGACCAATCAAATTGAATTAAGTCCGTATTTACAAAATCGTAAGTTGGTGGATTTTCTCAAATCCCAGAATATTCATGTAACTTCATATATGACACTTGCCTATGGAAAGGTCTTACAAGATCCCGTTTTAATTGCCATTGCGGATAAACATAATTCGACAGCTGCACAAGTTGCATTAGCCTGGGCGCTTAAATTAGGTTATTCGGTGATCCCGTCATCGACAAAACGGGAAAATCTCGCCAGTAATCTTCTGGCGCAAACGCTTAATCTTGATAATGACGATATGTCGGCGATTTACAATCTCGAAAAGAATGGGCGTATTGTCAGCCCGGATAAATTATCCCCTATCTGGGATGAGTGATTTTTATGTAAGAAGAGCTTTATGTAATAACATAAAGCTCTCAGTAAGTTAAGTGATACGATTTTAAATAATATAGCTAAATTATAAAGCCCGAAGGATTGAATCTACGCTCTCTTTAGCATCACCAAACAGCATTTGGGTGTTCTCTTTAAAAAAGAGCGGGTTTTGTACCCCGGCATAACCCGTATTCATAGAGCGCTTAAAGACAATCACATTTTGAGATTTCCAAACTTCCAATACAGGCATACCGGCAATTGGGCTGGAAGGATCGTCTTGGGCGGCAGGGTTTACGGTATCGTTGGCACCAATGACTAAAACGGTGTCTGTTTCAGAAAAATCATCGTTGATTTCATCCATCTCCAAAACAATATCGTAAGGTACTTTTGCTTCGGCCAGCAATACGTTCATATGGCCCGGCAAACGTCCAGCGACGGGGTGAATGCCGAAACGAACATTAACGCCCTTCTCCCGCAATTTCGCCGTAATGTCATGCACCGGGTATTGCGCTTGAGCGACAGCCATACCATAACCCGGAGTAATGATCACTGAGCTGGAATTTCTTAACAGTTCAGCGACGTCTTCCGCCGTTGTTTCGCGATATTCTCCCATCTCTTGTTCGTCACCGGATGAAACGCCATCTGTTCCAAAACCGCCGGCAATAACACTGATGAAAGAGCGATTCATCGCTTTACACATAATATAAGAAAGAATTGCCCCTGAAGAACCCACTAACGCCCCGGTTACAATCAGCAAATCGTTACTCAGCATGAAACCTGCGGCGGCGGCGGCCCAACCTGAATACGAGTTCAGCATCGAAATCACGACGGGCATATCTGCTCCCCCAATTGAGGCCACCAGATGCCAACCAAAAGCGAGTGCAATCAGGGTCATAAGCAATATTGTGAAAACTTGCAGGCCAACACTTTCTGATCTGATAAAGGTAATCATCAGGATCAGGGAAACGATCAACGCCGCCAGATTAAGTTTATGCCGGTGTGGTAGCATCAGTGGCTTGGAGGAAAGTTTCCCGCGCAATTTACCAAATGCTACGACTGAACCAGTAAATGTCACCGCACCAATGAATACACCGAGGAAAACTTCCGTCAGATGGATATTCTCCATGACCGGGGTGGCAAAAACATCATGGGTAATAAAGCTATTGAACCCTACCAATACTGCGGCCAAACCAACAAAACTGTGCAAAATGGCAACCAATTCCGGCATCTGGGTCATTTCGACTTTTTTAGCGAGACGAATGCCAATGACGGCACCGATGACCATCGCCAAGATAATCCAGCCAATTTTACCTGCGTCAGGGCCAAGAATTGTCGCAATCAACGCAATCGCCATCCCGACAATACCGAAAATGTTACCTCGTTTGGCGCTTTCATGGCGGGAAAGCCCGGCGAGACTGAAAATGAATAAAATGGCGGCAACAATGTATGCCGCTATGACTACTCCGTTCGACATAAGTTACCCCTTACCCTTTACGAAACATTTTCAGCATACGTTGAGTGACCGTAAAGCCACCGAAAATATTAATGCTGGCGATCAAAATGGCAATAAATGAGAAGAAACTTACCCATCCCCCTTCACCAATTTGCAATACCGCACCGACCACGATAATGCCTGAAATTGCATTGGTGACAGACATTAATGGTGTATGCAATGAGTGGCTGACATTCCAGACAACGTAGTAACCTACGATGCAAGACAAGGCAAATACGGTGAAATGGGATAAGAACTCCTTCGGTGCCACATCTGCCAACCAACCATACAGAATGATGGCCAAGGCCAGTAATCCATATTTCAGCCACGGAGATTTTGGGGATTCAACCGGTTTATCTTCTTTTTTCAGCGGCGCAGGTTTAACTACAGGCTGAGCTGAAACTTGAATGGGTGGCGCGGGCCAGGTAATTTCTCCTTGTTTCACAACCGTAACGCCGCGAATGACAACATCTTCGAAATCTATAGTGATTTCGCCGTTTTTCTCTTTGCAGAGTAATTTCAGCAAATTAACTAGGTTTGTCCCGTAAAGCTGTGATGATTGAGTGGGGAGACGGCTGGGTAAATCGGTATAGCCAATAATTTTGACACCATTGGATGTCACGACAAGTTGGTCAGCCTGTGTGTATTCGCAATTCCCGCCATTTTGTGCGGCCAAATCGACAACCACACTGCCGGGCTTCATGGAATCAACCATTTCTTTAGTGATAAGTTTCGGTGCGGGTTTGCCCGGGATAAGTGCCGTGGTAACGATGATATCGACATCTTTTGCCTGCGCGGCAAACAACTCCATTTCTGCTTTAATAAAGGCTTCGGACATTACTTTGGCATAGCCATCGCCGCTGCCGGCTTCTTCTTTAAAATCTAATTCTAAAAATTCAGCGCCCATACTTTGTACTTGTTCTTTAACTTCCGGACGCGTATCAAAAGCACGAACGATGGCGCCAAGGCTGCCCGCCGCTCCAACTGCCGCCAGGCCAGCGACACCAGCGCCAATAATCATCACCTTCGCTGGTGGTATTTTACCTGCTGCTGTGATTTGCCCAGTGAAAAAACGGCCAAATTCATGGGCTGCTTCAACAATGGCACGGTAACCTGCAATATTCGCCATTGAGCTGAGAGCATCTAAAGATTGTGCCCGAGAGATCCGAGGCACTGAATCCATCGCCAAAACAGTTATCTGACGTTCTGATAATTTTGCGAGTAATTCTGGATTTTGTGCCGGCCAGATAAAACTAACTAGTGTGGCTCCTGCTTTCATTAAAGCTATTTCATTATCTTCAGGAGCATTGACTTTAAAAATAATGTCTGATTGCCAAACTTGATGATGTTCTGCAATTTCAGCCCCGGCTTTTTGATAAGCGGCATCATCAAAACTGGCGAGTTTCCCAGCTCCCGCTTCTACTGAAACAGTAAACCCCAACTTACGCAACTGCTCCACAGTTGATGGTGTGGCAGCAACGCGAGCTTCATTTAAGAGCCGCTCTTTTGGTACACCAATATGCATAATGTTTCCTTCTCTAAGAATGAAATATATTGCCGATTATTACCTGTTGAAGCCTCTTTAACGATTAGTTTGATGTTATTGCTGGTATCAGCAAAATCTATCAAAAAAATGGTAACGCTATAAAATACTACTTTGGAATACTATCAACTTATAAATACTGTCAACCTCAAAATACTACCCATGTGAAAATATTATCAATGATGTAATTAGCTTTGAAGTAGCCAACAAAACAACAAAATCAGAACCTACCTATCAATATCACGATTGGTACATTTGCAGAATAGATATTACTGCGTCTTGAGACAAAAAACGTACTTGGCTCAATCCACCGCCCTTTTTCACTTATCCTTGCGTTGTGCACAATGATCTCCTTCAAATGTAAGTGATATATTTAAAGATAAGGTGGTTTACACCCTAATAGTATCTGTTGGAAAAAGAAGGATTTTCGCCAACACAAAAATACCAGTACCCGCAATTAGGCACGCATTGTGAATTGACTATGACATACAAGAATCATCAAAGTATTTGGACATTTTTAAAATTACATATAATAATTGCGCCCTATGTGAGATAGAACCATAACAATGTTCAGCACGTTATAAATATTTTAATGCGCAAGAAGGCGAAAGGATTTTTTATGAAGCTGAAGACAACGATCATCGCTACCACGGTGTTCTCATTAATGTCGATTACTGCTGCACATGCGGCCAAAGAATTAACTCCAGAACAAGCCGCTGAGCTCAAACCTTTCGAGCGAATCGCAGTTACTGGACGTTTCAATGCAATCTATGAAGCTGCTGATGCTGTTTCCCGTCAGGCCGATAAAAAAGGCGCTGAAAGCTTTTATATCCAGAGCCTGGACGATCTCAATGGGCGTGGTAATTTGCGCGTTGTAGCCGATTTGTATCATAAAGATGCAGAGAAAGCAGATAAAACAAAAAATTATCGTGTCTATCGTGGCATTAAAGAATTACCTAAAACTGAAGCAGTCACTTTAGAGCCTTTTGATACTGTCACTATCAGAGGTTATTACCCAACCGATCCTGATCTGAAAGAAGCCATTGCCAAAGCTGCCAAGAAGAAAGATGCCGCATCTTTCTTTATCGTTCGTGACATTACACCAAATAATGGTGGGAACCAGATAGTCACAGCATATGTTTATAAAGAAGATGCACCGAAGCGCAAAATTCAATCCGAAGATGCCGTAATCCCTGCTGATTCCGATGCTGGCCGTCAGGCTCTGGCACAAGGTGGGGAAGAAGCCAAAAAAGTAGAAATACCGGGTGTCGCCTCTTCCACTTCAACCAGCAATGCGATCGGTCGCTTTTTTGAAACCCAGACATCAAAAGGCGGGCGTTACACTGTAACCTTGCCTAATGGTACAAAAATCCAAGAGCTGAACAAAGCATCTGCTGCTCAAATGGTTCCATTTGATTCCGTCACTTTCTCTGGCTATTACACGACAGCTCCTGAAGTTTCTTATCAGGTCGCCAAACGTGCTGCAGAAAAAGGGGCCAAGTATTATCATGTTACGAGAGAATGGCAATCCAATGGTGGTAATGTCACCATCAGTGCTGATTTATTCAAATAATCAGCAGATAAACCCTTGAGTTATCAAAGAGGCACAAATCACTCATTTGTGCCTCTTTTCATTGGAGGATTCAACTTCCTGCACTAATTCATTTTCTTACACCCTTAGATAATATTATGCATAAAATTTATGTTTTTTTGCATAGTCACCCATTGCATACACCGCACTCACTCCGTAGAATTCCCCTGTTTTTAGATTTATCTACTAAATCTTTTCTGCAATCCATAGCATGGATGCAATAAATGTCCAATATGTGTTCGATATTCAGAACAAGTGTTCTGGCTAATCGTGTCGATTATATTATTTTTAGGAACGTATCTTTGGAAAAGAAATTAGGCCTCACTTCTCTGACAGCACTGGTGCTCAGCTCGATGGTTGGTGCGGGTGTGTTCAGCTTGCCACAGAACATGGCTCAGGTTGGCAGTCCTGCTGCTCTTATGATTGGTTGGGGAATAACAGGCATAGGTATTCTCTTTTTAGCCACTTCTTTGCTTTTACTTTCGCGTCTTCGTCCTGATTTAGACAGCGGCATTTTTACTTATGCCCGGGAAGGGTTTGGGGAGTTAGTTGGATTCTGTTCGGCGTGGGGATATTGGTTCTGTGCCATTATTGCCAACGTTTCTTATTTAGTTATTGTGTTCTCAGCATTGAGTTTTTTCACTGATACTGAACATTCTGTGATTTTCGGTGATGGTAATACGTGGCAATCGTTGATTGGTGAATCAATTTTACTTTGGTTTGTCCATTGGTTGGTGCTCCGTGGTGTTCAGACAGCCGCAGGAGTTAACCAGTTGGCTACAATGGCAAAATTATTGCCACTCGGTATTTTTATTGTTCTGGCAATTATCGCCTTTAAAATGGATGTGTTCTCTTTTGACTTTACCGGCGTTGAAATGGGTGTTCCCGTTTGGCAGCAGGTTAAGGATACGATGCTAATCACTTTGTGGGTTTTCATCGGTGTTGAAGGAGCGGTTGTTGTTTCCGCACGAGCCAAAAAACGCAAAGATATTGGCCTTGCCACTGTGTTGGCTGTTATTTCCGCATTAAGTGTTTATATACTCGTTACCCTGCTCTCGCTAGGTTTAGTCACCAGACCTGAATTAGCGGCCATGCGCAATCCTTCAATGGCTAATCTTATGGTCGACTTGATGGGTTCCGCAGGTGAAGTTGTCATTATTGGTGGGTTAATCATTTCCGTCTGTGGGGCTTATTTAAGTTGGACAATCATGGCAGCAGAGGTGCCATTTATTGCCGCCTTGCACGGTACATTTCCCAAAGTATTCAACCAGCAAAACAGCAAAAAAGCCCCGGTTTCATCTCTCTGGATCACAAACGGAGCTGTTCAGCTCTCTTTGATTGTCATCTGGATAAGCGGCAGTAATTACAATACATTGCTTGCGATTGCTTCAGAGATGATTCTTGTGCCCTACTTTCTTGTTGGTGCATTTTTAGTAAAAGTGGCATTTGAACGTACCAGCCGAGCTTTATTGTCTATCGCTGTGGGCGCCTGTATTTATGGGTTATGGCTGATTTATGCTTCAGGATTAACGAATTTGCTCCTTTCAGTTGTGCTGTACGCTCCAGGGTTGTTGGTTTTTCTATATGCCCGTAGGCAAAATGATGAAAAAACACCGCTTAATATAATGGAAAAGTCAGCTATCGTGATTTTAATTATTACAGCAATTCCTTCCACATGGGTCTTAATGCACTGATTGAGGCTTGTTCTATCGTATTTCGTAGATACAAATTATTCTAACCATTCTATTCAGAAGTCAATATTCAAGAGGAGAACTTCCATTCTCCTCTTATTTTTTGTTCGAAATACGCTGAAAAACTAACTCAAACCGGTTAGTGTTTTTATCTGGTATATCAAAAAAAAGTAGATATTTGCACCGGAACTTAAACACCCTATCACACATTTACCTGATTTTTTTCCATGTAATGGATTTTTTAAATTCAGATTATGGAGCTATTTTTTGTACTTTCATGGTGCAGGATCTTGAGTTTTTGTTTGTTGTTACATGTATGTGTTTTGTTGGTATAAATAAGTATGTTGTAACTAATAAAGGAGAAATCTGAACATATCACACCCAATACATAAGCATTTATTCTGCTTTTATTTGGTTTTACTTTTTATTAAAAATAAATAACGTTATTAGCCACAAAAATTGTAAGAGATATTATTAATAACAAGTTAACTTTATATAGATAAAGCCGCTGAGTATTTGACTTAGGGTCTGTAGCAAAGGCTAACTTAGATGAAATGTTCAATGTAAAAACCAGAAGAACAAGAACCGATCACAAATGCATAATATTTACTTAAAAATGTAGCAAAAAAGACAAATTAAAGAAATATATGTATTTATTTGCATATTTATTTTTATAGAAAATCGTCAATTAATAGTTAATCTTATAAAACAGAATAAAAGTTCATTTTACGTTCAAAAAACACACTGTTTTATGAATAACAATACTAATAATGTTTACTTTACAGATAAAAAATTCAAAGAATGTGTTTAGTCGAGTTATTATTTTGAACTTTGTTAATTACTCGCTACTATATTCTTCGCCTTACCTGTATATAAAGGAACATCAATTGTTGTTTCTTTGTTATTTTAACGATGTAAGTTCGCAAAAATGACTTGCTGTATTTATGTACGGCTTTAACGCTAATTCAATAAACTATTTCTCTGACGTATAAGTACGCCAGAGATGGAACGTATTAAAAAATGAAAACCAAACTAATTATTTCATCTTTATTTGTTTCATCTGTATTAATGTCTACCGCTCATGCTGCTGATGGACAAGTTAAATTCACAGGGAAAGTTACAGCTTCTGCATGTAAAGTAGACTCTGGTTCACTCGATCAAACTGTGAATCTGGGAACTATTAGTGCAAGTTCCTTCAATGGTATTCACAGTACCTCTGCCCCTACGCGTTTTAGTATTAAATTAACTGACTGCCCGACGGAATATAAAGAAGCTCAGGTTAAATTTGATGGGCAAACAGACAGAAGTAACAGCAGATTATTAGCTTTAACCAGTAAAACAGGTGCGGCAGTTGCCAGAGGTGTTGCAATTGCACTTTATGAAGACAATGGTAGCTCTTTAATAAACATGGCTGAAAGCTCACGCCCTCAGAGTTTGAGTGGTCAGAAAACTGATGAATTGAGTTTTGTTGCTAAATACATTGCTACTACGACTAAAGTAGAGCCAGGTGCTGGTGATGCAGTAGCTAACTTTACTATTACCTATAACTAAGCTCACTAATTACAAAAAAATCCTAACGCCAAAAGGAACCAATGGCAAGGATGCCAAAGCAATACAGTTCGTTTTAGCTGGTTGAAAAAACACATTTATCAATGACTTTTTGATTACATTTATTTATTAATAAATATAAAAAATAATTTTTATTTGGAGTTATCACTTTGAAATACTTTCGCGTTTTTATTTTTATTTTCATCTGCATCTTCGGCATTAATACTTCTTTTGCGGGAGTCGTAATTGGCGGCACTCGTGTTATTTATATCAGTAATCAAAAAGAAGCATCTATTTCCATTAGCAATCCAGAGACAGATATTTCTTATCTCATCCAATCTTGGGTTCAAGACGAACACGATGAGACTAAAACGCCTTTTATTATTACTCCCCCACTTTTTAAATTAACAAGTGGAAATGAGAATATTTTACGAATTGTCAAAACTGGAAATAATTTACCTGAGGATAGGGAATCTTTATTCTGGCTCAATGTTAAATCCATCCCTTCTACGACTAAGTCAGAGCAAAATCAACTGCAAATTACAGTAAAATCACGCTTTAAGCTCTTCTATCGCCCCGCCGAGTTAGCTGAAGGTGCTGCAACTGCCTATAAGGCTCTGAAATTTAAAACCGACGGACACAAGTTGATTGCCGAAAATCCGACACCTTACTACGTCTCTTTTACTGAATTATCTGCCGGCAATGGCACAAAAAATTATGAAATAAAATCCCCTGGCATGATCTCGCCATTTGGGAAATTAAGCTGGGGTGTACCGAGTAAAAGCATCAGCCAAGTCACTTGGAAAACCATTAATGATTTTGGCGGTGTGACGTCAGAAGAAAAACAGACATTTTGAGAAATAACCTCTACCACTTATATACCCAATAAATTTCAAGGGGCTCCCTGAAAGATAGCGGGTATATTAAAAATTAGAAAATTATCATGGATAACTACCGTCATTATCTTCAACAAAATTTTTCTGATTATTGGGTGTTGTTTATCAAGCTACGCTTGCACGGCCTCTATTCTGTAAAAATAAATTATTGCCGGGCGTTCTTTTGTGCATTGTTCATTATTTGTTTTTTGGCTTATACCAATAAAGCTTACACTGAAGAGTATTTCAATATTAATGCCTTGGAAACCCATTCAGGTTTACCAGAGGATATTGATTTATCTCTTTTTACTCAAGATGAACAACAGCCACCCGGCCGCTATTGGGTAGATATCTATCTCAATCGGGAGAAAGTAGATACCGGGAATATCGATTTTATTATTGTAAACCACAAATTATCGCCAAGATTTAAGGTACAAAAACTTAAAGAAATGGGCGTTAATATCGAATCGCTTCCTTTGCTGCGTGATTTACCTCAGGATTCGGAACTTGATGATATTGGCCAATATATTTCAGCGGCATCATCTTCCTTTGATTTCAAACATCAACGACTAGATCTCAGCATTCCGCAAGCAGCATTGAATCGTCAGGCCAGAGATTATGTCCCTCCGCATTTATGGGAGCAGGGTCTGACCTCCTTAATGGTCAATTATAATTATAGCGGTTCCATGACCTGGCAAGACTCTCAACCAGGTACAACAAAAAATCATTTTCTTAATGTCAGGACAGGTGCCAACTGGGATGCATGGCGTTTACGGAATCATTCTACTTACAGCAGTCAGGATAAAAAATGGCAACATTTCAATACTTATCTGCAACGCGATATTCATGCATTGAAAAGCCAGCTAACATTCGGGGATAGTTACACCCCTTCCCCCATTTTTGATGGCTTTCAGTTTCGCGGAATGCAGTTGGTTTCTGATGACAGTATGCTGCCTGACAGCCAGAAAGGGTTTGCGCCGACGATCAGAGGTATTGCACAAAGTAATGCTCAGGTCATCATTAAGCAAAATGGTTACACTATTTATGAATCTTATGTTTCCCCCGGGCCTTTTATTATCAATGACCTTTATCCAACAACGTCTACCGGCGATCTGGAAGTTATTGTCAAAGAAGCTGATGGGAAAGAGCACCGTTCTGTGCAAGCATTTTCGACTGTACCCATTATGCTCCGGGAAAACAGCCTACGGCATTCGTTGGCCTTGGGAAAATACAAATCCAATTCCCCTCACGGTAAAGAACCTTATTTTATGCAGGGGACGCTGATATACGGCATTTCCAATGATGTCACGGCATATGGCGGGGCGACAATATCGAAGGATTATCAATCCATTGCGTTGGGCGCTGGTTATAACCTCTATGATTGGGGTTCAATTTCTTTTGATGCGACTTATGCCAAAACCAATTCAATATCTAACGGCAACTATTATGGTCAATCCTATCGTTTCCAATATGCCAAAGATATCTCTCAGACGGGGACTAATCTCTCCCTTGCCGGATATCGTTATTCAACGCAAGATTTTTACGATTTTAAAGAAGCAAATGAATTGGTGAATGCCAATGGCAAAGACCTCAGCAACGGCAGCAATAAGCGCAGTAAATTGCAGCTTTACATCAACCAACCGTTAAGGGATTGGGGTTCTGTTTATTTATCAGCTTTACAGCAAGATTATTGGCACCAAAAAGGTTATGAAAAAAATATCAGTGCAGGCTACAGCTCGAATTACAATTCAATCAACTATAGCCTGAGCTATTCCTACAATGCTTTCCCGAGTGCGAATCGTAATGAGCAGATTGTATCTTTGAGCGTTCAAATCCCTCTTGACCGATGGTTAAAAAACAGCTGGGTGAGCTACAACATGACAAGTAGTAAAAACAGTGACATGTCTCACCAAGTCAGCTTAAACGGGACGGCTCTTGAGGATAACAAACTGACTTATGGTATTCAGCAAAATTACACCAGCCACGATAAAGATGTTGGCGGAAATATTACTGCGGAATACAAAGGTGCCTATAGTCAGGTCAACGCTGGCTACAGTTACAATAACTATTTCAAGCAACTGACTTATGGTTTAAATGGCGGCATAGTTGTCCACCCTTATGGTGTCACTCTTTCACAATCTTTGGGGGATACACTGGTATTAGTGCGGGCGAACGGCGCTAAAGGAATTAAAGTACAAAACCATACCGGCATTAAGACGGACTGGAAAGGTCATGCCATTGTACCTTATGTCAGCAGCTACCGGAAAAACCGTATTGCTCTGGATACTCATTCAATGGGCAATGATGTTGATATTGATATCAATACCCAAACTATTTTCCCAACCCGTGGCTCACTGACTTTGGCCAATTTTCAGACGCGCATTGGTCACCGTGTGTTATTGACCTTGTCTCACAAAGGCAAAGAAGTTCCGTTTGGTGCAACTGCAACGTTAGAACAACATGATGAAAAAGATGAACCCAATAGCGCGATTGTCAGCAATGACGGGCAGGCATATCTCAGCGGTATACCTGATTCAGGTCAAATATGGGTGAAATGGGGCCAAAAAGGAACTCAGGAATGCCGGGTAAATTACCAACTTCCAGATAAAACACCTGAATCGGGGTTATACACGTTAAACGCGGCTTGTGAATAAAAAAAATCGAAAATTTATTTCATATCAAATTATCTCATTGAAATACTATGGAAATTATTTATGACCAGTAGATTCAAGTTATTATTGCTGAGTGTGTTTATCCTCGGCATGATAAGCAGTTTTGCCACTCAGGCAGGAAATCATTGCAGGTATGCTCCTGGTTTTACGGCCAAAACAACAGGCGTCTCTTTTGGTGATATTGTGATCCCAAGGAATTATCCCATCGGGACAACTATCAAAGAAATTTACCTTGATGAAGTGGATGTACAAGGTTATCTCGCCTTCTGTGATTATCAGACCTCAGCCACATGGGATGAACCCGCACTTAATCGAGCACATTATAACTATGACGCAATTTATGAATCTGGCATACCCGGCGTTGGTATCCGTATCAATACTTGGGGGCCTGGTTTTGGTATCGATTGGTTACCCAGAAAGGCATATCCTGCACAATATTGCTACCCAGTTGATGGGTTTTACCGCAAAGTGCCCTATTGCGGTAAAACATTTGGCTATTTAACGGTGCAACTAATAAAAATTGCCCCGACAACTGGCTCAGGCATGATGGAAAATAGGCTGCTTACCAGAGCTAGATTAGGCCATGATATTACTATGCATACTTTTTATCTGACCAATACCCGTATCATTACTCAAGGCTGTTCCCTTACACAAAGCACGACCTTCGTTAATATGGGTGAAGTCAAAACCAGTGATTTTCGTGGTGTTAATAGCACAGCAGGATTAAAGAATTTCAATTTGGATGTAGATTGTGACGCCAATCTGCATGTTGGTGTTGAATTGGACGGGCGCCCAGCAAAAAATTACTCCAATAACATTTGGGCGTTGGATTACAGTAGTGACAACGTCACGGCAACGGGTATTGGTTTACAGATTTTGTTATTCAATAAACCATTAGATATGCGTGAACCTATTCTGCTCCGCCCTAGCCGCGCCGTAAGACATTTCTCTATTCCATTACAGGCGCGTTATATTCAAACTGATGCGCGTATTACCCCCGGTAAGGCTGATGCAACCGCCACCGTTATCCTTACTTATCAATAGGTTATATAATTTACCCTTAACCCTGCTAAATTTAGCGGGGTTAAGGAAATATTACCTTAGAATGCGAAACTCCATTACTAATCTCGATCGATTCAAAATTCAGGAAAAATCGCATGGTAAGCTTATGGCATGGCGCTGGCTCTCGCCAGTACTGGTATTGCCTATCCCGTTTTCAAAAACCGCAAGACACTCAATTGCGATAAGGAACTAATGCCATCGTGAAAGCGATTTGCGCCAAAAGCGACAATCACTATCATCGCGCCAGAGGACTCCTTACACCTCCGAATTCTCAGTGGCGGCTTTACGCGCTTTGCGGTCTGTCCATCCGTCATACAGCCTGGTCGCCATGAAAGCAGCTTTGAGAGCACACCACTGAAATGGCTCAGGCAGCGTGGAAGGGATCTTGTGATCCAACGCTGTAAGAAGTGCGCTTTCAGCACCGTCAATTCTCTCGGCAAGAAGCTGCCCGATGAGCGAATGGGTGGCAAGCCCATGACCTGAACAGCCAGCCACATAGAAGATGTTTTGCTGCTTCCCACTTGTGCCAATCACAGGCAGCAGGTCATATGCCCCGCTGACGTAGCCACTCCAGCAGTGTTGGATACCAAGGCCTCGTAGGTTGGGATAGCGCTCACGCAACGTCTGTGCCAATGCAGCATAAGCTCTGTTATCCGGCACGTTGGGGGTCTTTGAACCGTAGACGTAATTCAATTTTTTGACAGTCAACACCATCGTGTTGTGTGCCGTCAGACGATGGCTTTCCATGGTTATGTGCGGCGTGATGATACCCTCCCGGCCGTGCCAACCGAGCGATGCTAATTGCTTCGGGGACAGTGGCTGGGTTTCAATCGCCGAGACTCGTATCGGCGCAATCTTGTCACGCAACAACCCCAATTGTGGCGTAAAAGCATTGGTCGTCAGCACCATGATTGGCGCGCTTGCACTGCCGCGAGCGGTCTTGCAGGTGATGGTCGGCCCCTCGCTGTAGGAGAGGAGCGGCGTTTTTTCGTACAGCCTCACCCCTACCTGGATTGCTGCACGGCGCAAACCGCTTACATATTTCCCCGGATTGAGCGTACCTCCGCGCTGCTCGCTACCAAACAGAAAGGCAGGAGGAATCCCTCGGGCACGCATCTCGGTTTGGTCTACAAAGCGAGTAACTGAACCCAGTTCAAGTCCGATCTCCATACTTCGACGCAGCCACTTTTCCTGCGAGGGATGCACGGCAGCCCGGATGATGCCGGAAGGGTTGTAATCGCACTTGATGCCCAATTCGATCAGACGCCTCTCGACGTAACACACAGCCTCGTCGTAGAAGCTGATGAACTTCCTTGCGTGTTCAAGACCGACGCGCTTGACGAACATTTCGAACTCAATCCCCATGCTGCCAAGCAGATAGCCAGCATTACGCCCGCTGGCACCGAAGCCACCAAACTCCTGTTCCAACACTATGACTTTCGCACCACGAGCGGTCAGTTCAAGGGCCGTGGACAGGCCGGCAAAACCTGCCCCGACCACGATGACATCAGCATTAACAGTGCCTTCCAGTTCTGGTTGTAGATCGCTGGGCTGCTCTACCCAGCCACCAAGAAGGCGAAACCGCATAGATCCGGGATTGCTGCTGGTCACTTCTTCATTTCTACGCTTCATTTGCTCCCTCCCCCTCATTGCTTCACAGTGCGTTCAATTTTAAGAAAAGCCAGTTTAGAAAATATGGCAAAACAGAGCTTAGGCTTTACGTGCTCAGGAAATTGCAATGCTTAAACAGAGTTGAGGTTAATCATGGATGAATAGGAACGTATTCAGCATATTGTTTGTTCATTGAGCCGCAAGACGGCCAATCAGAGTACTGTGCCCAGAAAGCGGTCAAATACTATATCGGCGTTGTCTGCCCTGCGTGAGTATGGCCGGTTAGTTGAATGTATTTATGTTGCTTGAATACGTGGACAGTCAAACACTGAGACAATTTGTGCAACAGGCATTGAATCGTCGGAGGAGAAGCTTATCATCAGCTTATTTTTTTACAGCCCCACCTACTGTTAGCTCTTTCTTTTCAAGAGCTGGACAGGTGTCACAATAATTTTTGGAGGACTTATATAATTGGTTATTTTTACAAAATATGCCATTGGCAGATGCTAAATTATTACAACACATTCTGATTGGTTCACACGTGACATCATCACACATTGTAAGTTTCGTGGCGTCTATTACCAGTTGATTCACCATATCGGGAATGACAATATTACTGATTTTCCCTTGGTCTCTATAATTAGGGTTAAGAACCGTGCCTAACATTTCATATGAGTTAACATTTTCAATCTCACCACATTTATCATAATCAGCGGTGATTCTATATAATGTAGCAGATTCTATTTGTTGCGTATTAATAGCCCGTATAGCAGCCCACTCTTGCTCTTCTCCGAACTCATTACGTACATTAGAATAAATACTTCTGCTTGTTTTATTTCTAGCGTTTTGCATACCATAATTAAGTGATTCATTAATAGAATGAAAGTTCCCGCTGGGTCTTATACGATAAACCCAAAACATTCTACTTCTATTAGTATCTTCATCTTTACCTGCCCTGCTAGCTCCAAAATATTGTGCGATGCTTAATTCACTACTTGTGGATATATATGCTGAATCACCCTTAATTTCAATTACATGATTTATTACATCAGTGTTTGTTCCTTTGCTGCTAAATCCTTCTGAGAAAATAGTTGCTACATCCCTAACATCTCCTCTATAAACTATATCTGGAGGAGTAATGGCATAAGCTAAATTTATTGATGCAATAAGAAAATTAAGTAAAAGATAATTTATAAAGTCCTTAATGTTAATTTTTGCAATCATGAAATCACCATTTACTTTTTGAAGATTGAGATTGAAATAGCACCATTTGAACCTGTGAGCTTGCCCTTTTCTTCGATGAAATCATCGAAAATGGGTTCGCTTGGAGACAAATTGAATTTTTTGTAGCTGATGGTAAGGGTGTTTAGCTATGATTAAATAAGTATGTTGTAACTAATGCAAGGCATTTTAGAATAGCCATTCTATCAATAGAATCAGTGGATTAATTTCTTTGCACCCTCATCATAACGGCAATCATGATATCACCTCACAATGTTTGCATTTAAACTATATTGACATAAATAGTATACACAAAAATAAATAAACAATTTTAAACAAAGAAAAAACAAATCGCACATAAATGACCAGTAAACAGAAGTAAAATGAAAGTAAGTTGAAACTATATAAAGTATAGGTATTAACATTTCGCCAAGGTCAGTTTTAGTTTTCGATTACATCCGATTATCGAGAGTTTATTATTTGAATTAACACTTAACTCAAACTAATATAGCTATGTTTTTGATAGTATTGCCTCGTTTTCCCTGTAAAAAACATATTGGAGCGGTGCATGGTAATTACCTTAACTGATGTAAACAAAAACAATTATGAAGCTGTTTGTGACCTGACAGTCGCGGAAGATCAATTTGATTATGTTGCAGAAAATACATACTCCATTGTTCAATCCAAGTTTTACCCCTCCTATCAAACACGTGCAATTTGTTTAAATGGGGAACCTGTCGGTTTTTTCATGTGGGTGCCAGATGATAACCACGAAATAATGATTTGGCGGTTTATGGTGGATAAAAACCATCAAAACAAAGGAATTGGCCGAAAAGCACTCTCGCTGGCGCTTGATGAAATCAGGCGAACAGATCAGTTGAAAACAATCGCAATCAGTTATGCTCCGGATAATCTCGTTGCGAAAAATCTTTATGCCAGTTTTGGATTCATTGAGGTTGGCATAGATGAAGAAATTGATGAAATGATAGCAGTTATCAAGATCTAAGAATATTCATAATATCGATCTCGATTTGATGGTTCAGTGCTATTGTTTTTTGACTAAGGCACTAAATCATCATGTTGTTAAAAATCCCTCACAAAGGTTAAATAGCCCTACCCTAAAAGCAAAAAAATTGTCATTCTCAGCAAACAACTGCACCAACCCACTGGATGACCATAAATTAATGTCATTATATTCCGTGTCATCTAGCAGTAATCTTTATACGCCCATTAGAATTGTCCATTTTTGGCTTTAATTTGTCTAAAAAAGCATTCCATAAATCAGCATGATTCTCTTATGAATAAAAAACACATTGTTATAATTGCTATGCCAGATTGTTTATCTACAGATTTAGTCGCTCCAAGCGATGTATTTAGTGTAGCTAACGATATTTTAGCAAAACAATATGGCCAGTCTGAAAAGACATCAAGCTATAAAATTACTTTTGCCTCTGCGACACAAGACTTGGAACTAAAAACAGATAATGGATTGGTGATTAGATGCCAAACCTCTATCTATGATCTTCATGGGCCGATTGATACTTTAATCGTGGCGGGATTTTCATCCCATGTACCATGGAATAGTTACCCTGATTTATCTCATTGGCTCAAATCTAAAGCTGCTGATATACGCCGTATTGCTTCCGTTTGTGTAGGTGCTTTTGCATTGGCTGAAGCAGGGTTATTAGAAGGAAAAAAAGCAACAACACATTGGAATGCCTGTAAAGAGTTACAAAATTCCTATTCAAAAATTGAAGTTTTGCATGATGCCATTTTTGTCAAAGATGGCTCTACTTACACCTCCGCAGGTGTATCGTGCGGTGTTGATCTAGCGTTAGCATTGGTTGAAGAGGATTTTGGTCAGCGTATTTCATTAAAAATCGCCCAATTATTTGTTTTATATTTAAAACGATCAGGTGGTCAATCACAATTCAGCTTCTTACTTCAGCAACAATTTTCTGATAAAGAACCCATTAGCATACTGCAAGAATGGATCACGAATAATCTACATAAAGAATTAAAGACCGCTATTTTAGCGGAAAAGGTTGCCATGAGTGAACGCAATTTTGTACGCGTATTTCAGAGCGAGGTAGGTGTAACCCCTGCGAAGTATGTTGAAAAAATGCGTATTGAATATGCAAAACAGTTACTGTCTGAAACAAATTTAACTTTAGACAAGATTGCAATGAAATGTGGTTTTACCAATAAGGATATTATGGGAAGAGCATTTAAAAGGAATTTAAAAATAACACCAAATTATTATCGCCTGCATTTTGAATTGTCTTAATTATGAGTTTTAATTTAAGGTTATTAAAATGAAAACCCGCATTAAAAGCATCATCAAAAATACGATTGTTTTACCTCTTATTTTATTGGCTCCTATACCTTCTCTTACATCATCTTACGAGTTAAAATCACTCCATCAAAACCCGCCTGAAGTATTAACCTTAGGAATGGTCGTCTATGATGAATTTGAACTATTGGATGTTTTTGGTCCTTTAGAAATGTTCGGATTGTTGCGTGATAAAGTCAACATTGTGCTAATCGCTGAGAAATTAGGAAGTGCAAGAAGCAGTGCTGGGCCATCGGTTACAATTAATAAAACCTTTGAACAAGTGGGAAATCTCGATATTTTACTGGTGCCAGGCGGAGAAGGCAGCCTTGAAGAGATCAATAACAAGGCGTTACTTGATAAAATAAAAACACTTTCTGAAAAATCGACTTATGTTGGTACTATCTGTACAGGATCAGCTCTGTTAGCGAAAACAGATTTGCTTAATGGCAAAAAAGCCACAAGCAATAAAGAATCTTTTCAGTGGGTTACAGAGCAAAATAGAGCGGTAGATTGGGTAAGAGAAGCAAGGTGGGTAGAGGATGGGAAATACTTCACTTCTTCTGGAGTCTCTGCCGGTACAGATATGTCGCTGGCGATGATAGCCAAGATTTATGGCATCGATACTGCGGTTTCTTTTGCAAAAATGGCTGAATATGAATGGAACGATAATCCTCATCACGACATTTTCGCAAAGAAATATGGGTTAATAGATTAGTGCCCATATTATAACGATATTCTTAAAACTCGATGATTAATTTAATCAAGCATTAATTAATAGGGCTGTAAGTAATTTATTTACTACAGCCCTATTATCATATTAAGACGCTATATTTTCCATAGCCTGAAAAATACGCTTGTCAGATATTGGATAAGCCGTACCCAATTGCTGGGCAAACAGGCTAACCCGGAGTTCTTCAATCATCCAGCGAATTTCTTTTACTTCCGGTAGTTGCTTTTGCTGAACAGACAGTTTTGCCAACCATTGTTGCCATTGACGTTGAATATGTTCAATCCGGCTCATGTGCGCCCGATCTTTGTTAGGATCAACCGCCAGTTTTTCCAATCGGCGTTCAATGCCATTTAAATAGCGCAAAACATCCACCAGCCGCTTCCAACCATGAGATGTCACAAAGCCATTAAAGACCAGACCTGATATTTGCTCTTTAATATCGGATAAGGCAAGTGCGAGGGCAATATCCACCCGCCCTTTCAGACGCTTGTTGATATTAAAGACAGCCGTCAGGATCTGTTCTACCTGTTTGGCAACTTCCACTACCGCGTCATTCAAATCAGCACGCACTTTATTTTGCAAGTCAGAAAATGCCTGCTCATTCCATGCCGGCCCACCATGTTCTGCTATCAGTTTATCCACACCACAGGAAATGCAATCGTCGATCAAATCCAACACTTTGCCATAAGGATTGAAGTACAGCCCCAGCTTAGATTTGTTCGGTAATTTCTCATGCAGATATTTTATCGGCGATGGTATATTCAACAGCAACAGCCGGCGCGTGCCTTCCCACATTGCATTTTGCTGTTCAATTTCAGTTTCGAACAGTTTAATGCCGATACAGTCCTTTTCATCCACCAAGGCCGGGAATGCTTTGACGGAATAACCACCGCGCTTTTGCTCATAGCGCTCAGGCAATTCACCAAAGCTCCAGATGTGCAAGCCACTTTGTTCAATACCATCATCTGCAACCGCTGAAAGAGTTTCTTGAACTTTTCCTTTCAGTTTCAGCTTCAAAGCGGATAAATCTTTGCCTTCAGCCAACAATCTGTTTTTCTCGCCCGCCCTTTCTTCATCAAGAATACGGAATGTCATCTTTAAATGATCAGGTACTTGTTCCAACTGCCAGTCTTCACGTGACACCGTCACGCCAGTCATGCGGCGGAGTTCCCTTTCAAGGCTCTCCAATAACGCGCCTTGTGGTTGACTGACCCGTTCCAGAAATGCTTGTGCATAGTTAGGTGCAGGTACAAAATTACGACGTATCGGTTTTGGCAATGATTTGATTAATGCGACAATTAATTCATGGCGAATTCCCGGAATTTGCCAGTCGAATCCTTCATCTCTAACCTGATTCAATACCGGCAAAGGAATATGAACTGTCACGCCATCGGCATCAGTTCCCGGCTCAAATTGGTAACTTAAACGAAATTTCAAATTATCTTGATGCCAATAATTCGGATAATCCAACGCGCTGACTTTATTGGCATCCCCTTTGATCAACATGCTCTTTTCAAAGTTAAGCAATTCTGGTTGTTCTTTGCTTGCAACTTTCCACCAGCGATCAAAATGACGGGATGATACGACATCCTTGCCGATTCTTTGGTCATAAAAACTGAACAAGGTTTCATCGTCCACCAAAATATCCCGCCGACGAGATTTATGTTCCAGTTCTTCTACTTCTTCACGCAATTTTAGGTTAGCGCGGAAGAAAGAGTGGCGAGTCTGCCAGTCCCCTTCGACCAATGCGTGGCGGATGAACAGTTCGCGACATAACATGGGATCTTTTTGGCTGTAGTTCACCAACCGCCCTGCGACAATAGGCAGGCCATACAGTGTGACTTTTTCCGTGGCCATTACAGCACCCTGCGATTTTTGCCAATGTGGTTCACTGTAATGATGTTTAATTAAATGAGTTGCCAGTGGTTCAATCCATTCAGGTTCTATACGCGCGGCAATCCGCCCCCACAACCGACTGGTTTCAACCAATTCCGCCACCATTCCCCATTTTGGCGGCTTCTTGAATAATCCCGAGCCAGGAAAAATAGAAAACCGGGCATTGCGTGCGCCTGTGTATTCCTGTTTATCCGTATCTTTCTGACCAATATGGGATAAAAGCCCTGTCAGCAAGGCAACATGGATACTGCGGTAATCCGCTTCTTGGCTATTGATTGGTAAGCCAATCTCTTTCACTACTTGCCGCAGTTGTGTATAAACATCCTGCCATTCTCTGACGCGAAGATAGTTCAGGTAATCCTGACGACACAGCTTGCGGAACTGGGAACTGGAAAGTTCTTCTTGCTGCTCCTGCAAGAAATCCCACAATTTCAGGAATGCAATAAAATCAGAATCCTTATCAGCAAAACGGCGGTGCTTTTCATCAGAAGCCTGTTGTTTTTCCAGCGGCCTTTCCCGTGGATCCTGAATGGATAGTGCCGAGGCGATGACCATGACTTCTCGAACGCAACCATGCGCTTTGGCTTCCAGAACCATGCGGGCTAAACGCGGATCGATAGGCAGTTGTGCCAATTGCCGCCCCATTACTGTCAGTCGATAAATACCTTCCGACGAGGTTTCCGGATCAATCGCCCCTAACTCTTCCAACAACCGGACACCATCTTGAATGTTACGTTTGTCCGGCGCTTCAACAAATGGAAATGCACTGACATCCCCTAATCCAATAGAAGTCATCTGCAAAATGACAGAAGCCAAATTGGTACGCAGAATTTCAGGATCTGTAAATTCCGGCCGTGATAAATAGTCATCTTCCGAATAAAGACGAATGCAAATACCGTCTGAAACTCGCCCGCAACGCCCTTTGCGCTGGTTGGCCGATGCTTGTGAAATAGGCTCTATCGGTAAACGCTGTACTTTGGTTCGATAGCTGTATCGGCTTATACGCGCAAAACCCGTATCAATCACATATTTGATGCCCGGTACAGTCAGCGATGTTTCTGCTACGTTCGTTGCCAGAATAATACGCCGGCCAACATGCGGCTGGAATATTCGATTCTGTTCACTGTTGGATAACCGTGCAAATAGCGGCAAGATTTCGGTATGCAGAAAGTTTTGTTTATTGAGCGCATCCGCGGTGTCACGAATTTCCCGTTCGCCACTCATAAAGACCAGTATGTCACCGGCACTTTCCCGCCCCAGTTCCTCCACCGCATCAATGATGGCTTCAAGTTGATCCCGGTCACCGTCACTATCATCACTCGCCACAGGCCGGTAACGGACTTCCACCGGATAAGTACGCCCGGAGACTTCAATAATGGGGGCTTTATTAAAATGACGGGAGAAACGTTCAGGGTCAATGGTGGCTGACGTGATGATAACCTTCAGATCAGGGCGTTTCGGCAACAACTGCCGTAAATAGCCAAGGATAAAGTCAATATTCAAGCTTCGTTCATGGGCTTCATCGATAATCAACGTATCATATTGCAGCAGTAAGCGGTCTTGTTGCAATTCCGCCAACAAAATGCCATCAGTCATCAGTTTGACTAAAGTGTTGTCGCTAACCTGATCACTAAAACGGACTTTGTAACCCACCGTAGAACCAAGCGGAGTTTCCAACTCATCAGCAATGCGGTTGGCAACTGAACGTGCCGCTAAGCGGCGGGGTTGGGTATGGCCGATTAACCCTTTGACTCCCCTTCCCAATTCAAGGCAGATTTTCGGGATTTGGGTGGTTTTCCCCGATCCGGTTTCCCCGGCAATGATAACAACTTGGTTATCCCGAATAGCTTTATAGATGTCGTCTTTCTTTTGGCTGACCGGCAAATTTTCAGGATATTTAATTGATGGACAAGCAGCTTGGCGATTAATGACTTTCTGTTTTGCAACCGCAATATCCGTAGAAATGGATTGAGCAACTGCCTGCTGGGATGCTTGGTTCTTAATTTTTGCTGCGCCATGCAGGCGTTTTCTCAAGCGGAACTGATCGCGCAGCGATATGTGATCAAGTTCAGCGAATAATTTAGCGATAGGTGCGGTCAAGGGTAATTCCACAGTGATAAATCCTTGTGACGTTTTTAACTGAGTAGCGCTGTCTATGCAGGCTCAGAGGATAATTGCTCTTACGGCTTAATGCTTAAAAGTGTAACATATTTTATGTAATTCAATGTAATTCATATACAATCCCCTCTTAGCTAATTTATGGCTTTGCACGCTAGCTAGGTAGTTGTTCAATAAATTTGAACTCCAATCTCGAAATAATGAACTATTAGAGTTTCGGTTTACCACTTAACATAGCACCACTCCACAATAATAAACAAAGTTACAATTTGCCCTTTGTTATATAAGGAACTGAAAATGAGTAAAGTGCTCGTATTGAAATCAAGTATTCTGGCACAAGCATCCCAAAGCAGTAAAATGGCGGATTATTTCGTCGGAGAATGGCTGTCTCATCATCCTGATAGCCAAGTGACAGAGCGCGATCTGGCTAAGAACCCTGTTCCGGTACTGGATAGCGAAATATTCAATGCGTTACGCCAAATCAGTACAGAATTATCAGAACAGCAAAAAGCAGCTCTGGCTTTGTCAGATGAGATGGTTGCAGAGCTAAAAACACACGATATCATCGTGATCACGGCACCAATGTATAACTTTACGATCCCCACACATCTAAAAAACTATTTTGATTTGGTAGCTCGTGCAGGATTGACTTTCCAATATACCGAGAAAGGCCCTGAAGGTTTACTGAAAGGTAAACGAGCAATTATTTTAGCCAGCAATGGTGGTTTCCATAAAGACAGCCCAAGGGATACCATCACGCCATACCTCCGTGTTTTTCTCGGGTTTATCGGTATTACTGATGTGGAATTCGTATATGCAGAAGGTCTGTCACTAAATGAAGAATCGGCCAAACAAGCCCACCTGACGGCCAATAAATCGATGGATAATGTCATTCAGAAAATGGCCCAGGCACAACCCGAAGAAGCTGCCGCCTAAGCATACTAAAAGCAAACCTGAGAACATCCCCAAAAATAAGCGCGCTGTGTGGCGCACTTATTTTTTCACCCAATTGCCGTTGATACCACGAACATATTCCCCTGCCGCCGCCCGGCTTACCAATTTTTCACCTGCGATTTTCGCAACTTGATCGGCTGTCATATTATTTTGAGCTGCGATTTCAGCGTATCTTTTTTCTCGTTCATTGTTAATTTTTTGAACCACAGACTGCGCATCCTGAGTATTTTTTACAGGTGCCAGATAGCCGCTGAATGTCTCTCCGACCAACCCTTGTTGTTTTGCTTCACTCAACGTCACGCCTATGGCAAAAGAGCTGAATAGCAGACTCAATACAAATACTATTCCTGCTTTTTTCATATCCCCTCTCTTAGAATAAGTCAGAGTTATTTTTGAGCATATCCTCAACTTGCCTATCAACTTTAATATGGATCTCATGCTCAATCTTTACATTCATATTGATGTTGATGGGTTTATCCGGTGTCGCCATTTCCAGCCTGACACACCCCATCAACATCAGGCTGCTCAATATCATGCTCCCCAGCATCATTCGCATCCTGACATCCTGCAACCTGCACCCAATTTCTGTTATCATTTGTCACTCCCGCCCATTACAGATATATTTTTCTGTAACCATTCTTCCAGATTACTGCCAAAACGCAGGCTGTGCCATAATTGAAAAATATTCTCCTCATGGCGATAATTGAGCCGGACTTCGCGCCGCCTATCCACCACAGGGTTAACCCCACTAATTTCCGAATTCAATCGCAACACACCCAAGTTATCCAGCGTAACATAGGCCTTTGAATGGCTTATTTCCAAATAACGCAACCAATCCATTGCCAAACCTGCGGATAAGTCATTTTTCCCGATGGAGTCTACGGTATCTTTATCCAGTCTTAAGGTTAAGTCCCCTTCATTGGATATCCATCCTTTTTTGATAATCCAGTTGTTATCATTCAATAACACAGGCAATTCGCCGCTGATATGGCCTGACATTGCCATTTGCTTGACTTTCAAGACACCAAATAATTTACTCAAATTCAGTTTATTGAACCGCAAGACGGCTGCCTCTTTTTGCGGCAGTTGCAATTCACCCATCTCCAATTTGCCATCCAATAGATCAACATTCACATTACTCAATCTCAATGGGTTAGCATCGGTTGGCGGATAAAAACCCTGCAAATCAGCCGTCACATTCTGCATGGCAAATAAGCTCTGAGCTAATTTAATGCGCAACTGAACAGAAGATGTCACCCCCAGTTGCCAAGTATGCTCCTGCAAGCGCCACGGCAAAACGAAATCCAAACCATCAACTTCTCCATTTTTTAGCCACATGCCTGCATTTTTCACAACCCAATGCCCACCGGCACGCAAACCTTGCCCTTTCGCTATTGAAAAAGCGGCCTGAGCGTAAATATTTCCGCCACGCAATGTAATCCCCAAATCCGGCGGTATCAAAGATTGGAAAGCCAACAACGATTGTCGCGGCCAACGAGCTTCTCCCCTCAAACGCTCACCATCCCAGCGCCCATACAATGGGATGGGGCCAATGCCTTTAGCATACAGTTTGCCATTTAACATGAAGTTTTCAGGTGATTGCCCAACCAATGAGGCTTTAAAATCAAAGGGGGGCAAAAATCCCCCGGAACGGAATTCAGTTCTCTTCGCTGACAATTGCAATGACAATTGCAAATCCCCCTCTGACGCGGGACGATTTACGGGCCTTTGCCAAACGAGGGGCTGAACTAACGTTAAACGCGGATCGATAATTTTCACCATGCCATGTTGAATACGATCAAACCCCGTGCTTAATTTATTCACCGTTATCCGTGATTGAGTCCAATCGCCTGTGCCCGCAATATCCCATTTTGCTTGTAGCGGAGGCAGATTCCCATTCCCCCAATAACGCCATTTCCAATTTCCGTGATCGGGAATGAAATTTTCTGCATAACCATCCAGATGTATTTTGAATGCTCCCCAATAATTGTCTTGCGCTTGCACAATGGCCTGAAGCCGCCCCGTGAACCCATCACGAGTCAATTGAGTTCCTGCCAGTGGCAAACGGGCTTCTTTGACAAAAAAAGTTTCACTCACTTTTCCCCATGCTCTAAATAAAGCGCCTGACCGAAACGTGATTTTAGGCGCAGCCAGCGATCCCGTCACAACAGCAGGCAATGACATGGTCATAAGCATGGAATTTCTGTTCATTTGCCCGGTTAGCTGGAATGGAATATGGGCATCGGTAATATTGATGGAAGTTGGCGGTATTGAAAGGACGACGTTGCCTTTACCTTGTTCGTTTTGCGTAACCAGATTCATCCGCCCGCTGACAGTCATTCCTGACAACCCTTTTTTCCATTGTTCGAAACGCATATTTATCCCGCCAGACAGTGGTTGCCCTGCGTTCAGCCATTGCCATTTACCATTCGTTATCTGAAATTGAGATTCATCAAACGACCAAGGTAGCTCCGCCAGCATGTGTTTTTTCTGTTCTTCTGTGACGGTAAGTTGCCCGGTTTGCCCTTTCCATTTCAATGCCAATTGCAGTGGCTCAGGATATTGGCTCAACGATAAATAGGCGCTGACTTGCCCCTGTTCAGGCCAGCTTTCAACATCCAAAGGCAATTCGATATCACCTTTCAGATTCATCTCTTGCTCAGGCAATTTCACAAAAACCTGCTGAATAGTCAGCGTTTTTTTATCTGTTATGTTCGCACTGAGTTTTAGCTGTTCCCCTTGATAAGAAAAGGTTTGTTTCTGAGGTGAAGAGCTGAATTGAAATTTGCCGGCAAATTGCTGCCACGGCATTAATGTGAAACGATCAACCGTCACATTAATCGCAGGTACAGAAGAGATTATTTCCTGAATCGATAAAGGTGCAGACTGTTTTTCTGCCGGCAGTGCTGCCAATAATTGCGTCAAACACTGGTTTTGAACGTCAATGCCATCTGCATGAATCTCCCAATCATGGCCTTGATTATTTTTGCGAGATGCATTTTCACGATACAGATACGCCGCGGACAGACCTGATATGCCCATCAATTCACACTCTTTTGCTCTTAATGACAGGTGATCCAGCCATATCCCCTGTTTTTTCCATTCAGGCTGGCTTAGCGAGAGAGTAACCCCCTGTGGCAACCAATAACTGGCTAACCAAGGTACCCAACGTGGAAGTGTAAACCACCCCACCAAAACCAATAACACCAGCAATATCAACACCACTGCGAACACTTTCAATAGCTTGGTCATCAAATCCATATCTCATCTTTTCAACCTAAGAGCAACTTCCTGTTATGATAGTCTCATATCAGGCTCTGAGCCGATTTATTATACTGGCTATTATGAAGAATGGCTTATTCGAGTATAGCGAGATATAACGCTTAGAGTCTTCAATAGAAATCATTATTGCTCACAGACTTGCAGCAAGATGAGTTCAAGGAACGATTCGAATGATTTCACAGTTACTGTAGGGTGGAGATGTTGTTATGAAATTGGTTGTTTACAGTACAAAGCAATATGATCGTAAGCATTTTGAAATGCTCAACCAAAAACTTGGCCTTGACTATCACATCGAGTTTTTTGACTTTCCCCTGAGCGCACAAACAGCCAAGAATGCGATTGGAGCAGATGCGGTTTGTATTTTTGTCAACGATGACGGCGGGCCGGAAGTTCTGCAAGAATTATCAGAGATGGGTATCAAGATCTTGGCATTGCGTTGCGCAGGCTTCAACAATGTTGATCTCGATACAGCCAAAGAGTTAGGCATTAAAATTGTCCGAGTGCCCGCTTACTCACCTGAATCAGTTGCTGAGCATACCGTTGGGCTGATGCTGTGCTTGAATCGGCGTATTCACCGTGCTTATCAACGTACCCGAGACGCTAACTTTTCTCTTGAGGGGCTGACAGGTTTCAATATGTACAAACGTACAGCGGGCATTATTGGTACGGGAAAAATCGGCCTTGCCACCCTACGGATTTTGAAAGGATTCGGGATGCGTTTGTTGGCTCATGACCCATACCCAAATCCAGAAGCCTTGGATATGGGAGTAGAATATGTTGATTTAGATACGCTATATGCTGAATCAGATATTATTTCCCTGCATTGTCCCATGACGCCAGAAAATCACCATCTACTGGATGAAACTGCATTCAGTAAAATGAAAGATGGTGTGATGGTCATCAATACTAGCCGAGGTGCCCTCATTGATTCCATTGCTGCCATAAATGCATTGAAACAGCAAAAAATTGGTGCCTTGGGCATGGATGTTTATGAAAACGAACGCGAACTATTTTTCGAAGATAAATCAAATGATGTGATCCAAGATGATATTTTCCGCCGCTTGTCTTCCTGTCATAATGTGCTGTTTACAGGCCATCAAGCATTTTTGACAGAAGAAGCGTTAACCAGCATTAGCGAAACTACTTTACAAAATATCCAACAACTTACCTCCGGGAAAGATTGCCCGAACCTCGTTGGATAATGTCAACAAACATCAGGAGATCAAATGAAAAAAGCGATTCCATTAGTGGTCGCCACTTTACTACTTACAGCGTGTCAGTCTCAAGAAGTTAACGCCACAGGAAATGTCACAATCAAAGACTTACAAAATCATCATTTTGCTCTGGTCAGTGTCAATAGTGAGGATGTTTCAAATAAAAACGATAGCAAACTCTCCATTACATTTGGTAAAGACATGCACATATCCGGTGCTATGTGCAACAATTTCATGGGAGTAGGCAAATTAAGAAATAGCATTCTGACTGTAAACAACTTGGCCAGCACCCAGATGTCTTGTGTTAACAATAAGCTTAATCAGTGGGATAGAGTCATCAGTAATGTACTGACTAAAGGAGCAAAAGTCAGTTTACAAGGCAAGCAGCTCATCTTAGTGCAAGGCCAAAACACGTTGATTTATGCTTTACGGGATAGGGAATTTGCTCAATAAGTTAACGCGCAACTCATTCAGATTCAGTCTCATACGTTATTTTTTCTGTTTTAAAAACTATACGCTCACATAATTTTTCGATTACCCAGTATAACGCTGGGTAATCTGATAAACGGAAAAACATGGCAGCAGTTATTGTAAAATAATTAGTTGGAGCATGGTTTTTATGAGAGAAACCTCGCCTTAGCGAGGTTATAAGATTTTTTTCATATAGTTGTTTATTATGACAACATAATACCAATAGCCAGTGTTACCATAATCCAAACCCCTACAAACGTTATATAGCTCATCAATCTGTTATTCATTTTTTCACCTTCCCTTATTATCAAACAAATATCCATAGCTGCACGGTAGTGGCTTTGATTGTCTGAAATAAAAATCTTTTCGACAGTACCTTATATATATTGGGTAAGCAGCATGTGCGCTATTTTAATATTTATTACAATGAGCATAAAAACGGCTGGGTTGTTTTAGGAACAAGACAATTCCTGAGCGATAAGCCAGAAATTAAAGAAGATGAAATATATTAGAAGGAGAGCTGTTTTTATCAGAAAAAACTACAAATATGATAAAAACAGGCTCCAACGATCCCATATTGAATGTTTTAGCTGCCGCCCATTAGCGTTCGAATGGCCTTTTTCCGGGCCTTAATCCCCTGAGCCAGCTTCTGTATGTTGTTTTTCGGGATAAAGCGCTGCACTCCAGTTACTGTAAGTACAAACAAATATGGAAGGATCTTTGTTTGAAAATGGTGTCGCCATGGATTTAATTTTTTCGGTTAACTGCATAGATTCCATTGTGGAACTGCCGATATAAGTCCCACTGGGAAGGCGGTGCCATTTCCCATTAGGAAAGCGAATAGATTGGCTGAATTGATTCGCCGTCATCCTTTTATGCAATTTGTCATAACCATCAGAACCTGTACCATACAGTTCTATGCGAACCAAATAACTTGCCATCTCTCTTTCCTTGTATCGACTATTGAACAAACAAGTTATCAGTTTTTCTTTACTATTTAAAGCCAGAAAAGAAAGAAAAAAACCGATATTAATGGCTATTTCTTCTAATGCCTATTGAAGAAAACTGTAAAGCCGATAGGCACTAAAAGCCCGCTTTAACGGGCTAGTTAATGGGATCTTTTATGATAGGTTATATATTCTGACAATCGAAATACTTGTTACACTGCTACCATTACTATGTTCATGAGCTTCAGACAGTGCGGTATTAATTACCTGCTCTAAAAAACCATTAACCACACCATCACTCCAATCAAAATCGAAAGAAATCTGTGAACTCACCAAAACGGTATTATCATTACCAAGGCCATTAAATGAATAAATTTTAGTGATCCATTGCTTGTTATTTTCTGTCATCCTGCCAACAAAATATGCAACCTATCAAATATTAATCAAGCCGTACTCTCCAGTATTGATGAGCCACTTTTATTGCATTCAATTACATTGTAAGAGCGGCTTAATTCTCAATTAATAACAGCATAAATAATTACAACCCGCAATTTCCTGCGGGTTGTAACTTATATTTTCTGCTGCCTTGTATACAATTCAGTTCACAAAGGTTTTCTTAACTCGCACAGAAACCATAAAATAAGGTATCCATATAGCAGCAGTAATAACCTGCTGTAAAACAGGAACGATAAGAGTATAGTCGATTGAATGCCCCAACCCATCAACAACTAGGTAAACAGTAATACTTTGAATAACAATATTCAATAAGCGTAATAATATATAAAAACGAGGGGTTTGCTTTGATTTGTTAAAAAATAGAGTGGCAGTATGAATAGTTAATAAAAATAAGAGGATATTACCTATAAGAGTGAATATGACTGTCTGCTGCAATGTAGCATAATATGAAACACTAGGTATTGTATAAACCGCCACCCCAATCTGAAATATTAAGATGATTAGTGATAATATTAAACCTATCGCAGGCAGATAAAGCCACCCCCCTATTTTCTTAAAAGACGCCTCCGCACATTCTTCGCAATATTCTGTGTATTGAGGTATTTCTTTTTTACCACACTGAGTACAAAACCATTTATCCATATTGGTAGACCTTTCCCATTTCTGTTTATATTAATTGACTGATTCTGTCGCCAATAGCTGTCTGGCAATAACCGCAATTTTACGGGTTATTTAGCAATCAACACGAGCATGAGGCACGGTGAGATTTGGCATTGGCTTGAGAAGACATCCCCAAGCCTATTACACATGATATAAAATCCCTTTTATATCAATGAGTGAAATAACGACTACTCTGGCTTATTCAAAATATGATCTTCCCACTTCACCACATCGACTTCACGTACAGCAATATGTCTGACTGAAATGCGCTCTGCATGCATGGCGGATTTAGAACCACTGACTAATGGGTGCCACGGTAACAATTTTTTTCCTTCACCAATCAAACGATAAGCACAGGTTTGTGGCAACCATTCAAAAGTGAACATATTATCACGGGTTAATTTGATGCAATCCGGTTCGTAATCGAAGCGGTCTTCATAATTCTTGCATTGGCAGGTTTTAATGTTCAATTGATTGCAGGCAACGTTGGTGAAATAAATTTCATCTGTGTCTTCATCCATCAACTTATGCAGGCAGCACTGGCCGCAGCCATCACATAATGCTTCCCACTCTTGATCTGTCATTTGTTCCAGGGTTTTTACCTGCCAGAAAGGTTGAGACATAATTTCTGTCATTCCTCATGGTTAAATCACTCTGGTTATCAAAATATGCTCATTGAGAGCGATGTTTAGTAAATCACCAGATTGTAGTGCCCCTACGCCTTCAGGTGTACCCGTTAAAATGATATCGCCTGCGCGCAGGGTGAAAAAACGTGACATATAGCTAATCAATGGAATGATAGGCGTTCGCATGTCACTCGTATTGCCGTTTTGCCGCAATTCGCCGTTAACTGTTAAAGACAACTGAGCGTTTTGGGGATCGCCAAAAGCATTAACAGGAATAAAACCCGATATCGGGCATGAACCGTCAAATGCTTTGCTTTTTTCCCATGGCTGCCCCGATTGTTTAAATTCTCGTTGCAAATCACGAAGTGTCAAATCCAGTGCGACCGCAAAACCCGCGATAGCCTTGCTGACGCGCTCCTCATTGGCATTCTTGAGGGAGGAACCAATCAAGACGGCCAATTCAATTTCATGGTGCACTGAACCTAATTCTTGTGGGATTGAAACCGGCTGGCTGAGATCACAAAGTGCCGTTTCAGGCTTGATGAATATTACTGGCTCTTCGGTAGATTGAGAGCCCATTTCTTTCATGTGCTTAGCATAATTGCTACCGACACAAACAACTTTATTGGCAGGAAATTCCAACAATACTCCCTGCCAATCCCGATGCTGATACATAATATTCTCCCCCGACGATTCCAATATACTGAGCCCAATCCACAAGTTTACAGCTATTATAGATTCAAAATTTGATTTCCATTGTGCCTTGATCGTTACTGGGCAAGGAAATGAACGCCTTGTGTGATCCCGTCAGCCATCATACCAACACTGAGCGCAAAATAGTAAGAGCGATTCCAGTGCATGATAGTACGGAAATTTTGTGTCACCCAAAATGCGCGCCCCTTTGAATCATCCGGGATGACAATCCAGCTTTTGGTGTTGGCTGGTAAATTAGCAAAATGCGGCGATGAAATCCCCAGTGCCTGCCATTGAGATAAGGTTTTCCCTTGCTCAGTTTTAACACCTTCTAAAGCAGTATCAAAACCCTCAGGCAATGAAATTGCATATCCCCACGGCAACCCTTTTTGCCACCCTTCCTTAGATAAGTAATTGGCGGTTGAGGCGAATACATCTTCCTTATTCTGCCAAATATCAATTTTTCCATCGCCGTCACCATCCGCACCATAGGTTAAATATGATGTCGGCATGAATTGGTTTTGCCCCATGGCACCTGCCCAAGAGCCTTTTAATGTTTGATCTTCAGCAATATATTGGTTTTCCATTATTTCTAACGCAGCCAATACCTGCTTAATGAAAAACGCTTCCCGCCGCCCTTCAAAGGCCAGTGTGGACAATGCCGATATGACATTTTCTTTGCCCTGAATTTTGCCAAAGCCGCTTTCCAGGCCCCATAAGGCAACAATATAGGCTTCCGGTACGCCGTATCGATTGCTGATTTTTTCTAATTGCGGAAGATGGTTTTTATATTGGGTAACACCTTGCTCGATTTTCCATGCGGGCAAGACACGGTTTAAATAACCATCCAGAGTCACTTTTTTCTCTGGTTGGTTACGGTCAGCCTTAATCACGCGTGGAATAAAGCGGATATCGGAAAATGCTCGATCCAACGTTTTTTCACTGAATCCTTGCTTACGGGCTTGCTGTTTCAGCAAGGCAACATAAGCAGGAAATTGTGCCGGTTCACGAACTCCCAACGGAAAGTGCTGTTCCAGCTTTTTGGTGTCTATTTGCGCTTGCCTGATTTGCTCAGATGGGCTGTACATCTGGTTGCTATTTGATGTACTGCAACCTGTCAGCAGAGTTGCTGTCAATAAGGTCACTCTAGTGATTAATTTCATAAATCAGCTCCTCAGCTTAGAATCAAGCAATTGCCAACCATCATTTATTATTTGATTGACGCCAGATGCTCATCGATTAAATTTTCCACAGGCGGCGGTACTTGCAAGTAAAATCCTTGCTCATTTAACGCTGTCTTTACTTTTTCAATATCCGCATTGGCTAATTTTTTTCTGTTTGATAATGAAATCATCATTGAATACTGCGGTTTACCAAAAGTTTTTAATAATTCTTCTGGAACGCGTGAAAAATCATCTTTTTTCTCAATATAAAGATAAGTTTGGTCACGTTTAGGGCTTCGGTAGATTACACAAATCATTGTCATAAACTCTTTTAAATTAACTCTGCGACTTGCTTGAATAATTCACTAACTATAACATGCTTATTATATTTAAGAATATCGTCTTCCTAAGACCGATCTAGGAAATGTTTTAAAATTATCTTGGGAAACTTAACCTTGCTGAGTCAGAATATCGATGTCACAGTCGCCAATTGAGCTAAAAGGCAGTAATTTTACGCTTTCGGTCGTTCATCTGTATGATGATCAGCCGGAAATCATTCACCGAGCCATACAGGAGAAAATGGAACAGGCACCCGAGTTTTTGAAGAATGCACCAGTCGTTATCAATATATCTGCCCTTCCTATTGAGGCAGATCTTCTTGCACTTCACCGGGCGATTGAATCCGTCGGATTACGGGTTGTTGGTATCAGCGGTTGTCAAAATGAAGAACAACGAAAAATTGTTTTAAAATCGGCTCTTCCTTTATTGAAAGAGGGAAAACGGCTTAAAACATCCATTCAAGAAAATAAACCAACTGAACCTATTTTCAAAAAAACTCGTATAATTAATACACCTGTTCGCTCAGGGCAACGAATTTATGCACCAGACAGTGACCTTATTGTGACAAATAATGTTAGCGCTGGTGCAGAATTAATCGCTGATGGAAATATTCATATTTACGGTGTGCTACGCGGACGAGTATTGGCAGGCGCATCTGGCGATCGAGAAAGCCAGATTTTCTGCACCCATTTAAATGCTGAACTCACCTCTATTGCCGGTCAATATTGGCTCAGCGAACAAATCCCAGAAAATTTTGTTGGTAAATCCGCAAAATTACGTCTGGTGAACAATGAATTAACTATTGAAACCTTAGTCTAGCCCTTATAACAAGGAATCGCTTCATGGCACGCATTATTGTTGTTACATCTGGTAAAGGTGGCGTTGGCAAAACCACTTCAAGCGCGGCCATTGCTACCGGTCTCGCCCAAAGAGGAAAAAAAACTGTCGTTATCGATTTTGATATCGGCCTGCGTAACCTCGATTTAATCATGGGCTGTGAACGCCGAGTGGTCTTTGACTTCGTGAACGTGATTCAAGGTGATGCCACTTTGAATCAAGCACTTATCAAAGATAAACGCACAGAAAATCTCTATATTCTGCCTGCATCTCAAACTCGTGATAAAGATGCCCTCACCCGTGAGGGCGTTGAGATTATTCTGAATGAATTAACTCAACAAGGGTTTGATTTCATTATTTGCGATTCACCGGCAGGAATTGAGAGCGGTGCATTAATGGCACTCTACTTTGCCGATGAAGCAATTATTACAACAAACCCGGAAGTTTCATCTGTCCGTGACTCTGATCGCATCTTAGGTATTCTGGCATCGAAATCGCGCCGCGCAGAACAAAGCGAAGAACCTATCAAAGAACATCTTCTGCTGACGCGCTATAATCCAGGACGTGTGAACCGTGGCGATATGCTTAGCATGGAAGATGTACTGGAAATTCTGTGTATTCCTTTGCTTGGTGTCATTCCGGAAGATCAATCCGTTCTCCGTTCATCCAACCAAGGAGAACCCGTGATTCTGGATAAAGAATCCGATGCCGGTAAAGCATACGAAGATACTATCGCACGTTTACTCGGTGAAGAGCGGCCTTTCCGTTTCATCGAAGAAGAGAAAAAGGGCTTTTTAAAACGCCTGTTTGGGGGGTAACGCATGGCTTTGTTAGATTTCTTCCTGTCGAGAAAAAAACCGACAGCCAATATTGCCAAGGAGCGGCTGCAAATCATCGTGGCAGAGCGGCGCCGTGGTGACTCCGAGCCTGCTTATTTGCCAGAAATGAAACGGGATATTTTGGCTGTAATCTGTAAGTATGTACAAATTCATCCAGACATGCTTTCTGTACAGTTTGAGCAAAAAAACGATGACATCTCTGTGCTGGAACTTAATGTAACATTACCTGAGGTTGAGGAATCGCCAAAATAGCGGCATCAAATTGTGCTATTTAATTTAAGGTTGTGATTTTTCAGGGATAATAAATCGGGATGCTAAAACATCCCGATTTATTCTGTTTTATCAGGAACCCGGTAATGACATTCGGGATTCATTAATCATGCCACACCCACTTTCTCAGGCTGCTTTTTTAATAGGCTGCCAAAATTTCCGCAATGGGTTCAGCCAGCAACTTCCCACGCCAACCCCGAAGTAGTTCCGGTTGATTTTCCGATGATTTCAGTTTCCAATGCCAAGAAAGCAATTGGTTGATTTGCCTGCGTGACGCCAGCAATTCTGTGCTGAACTGATGGTTTTCCCCTACTTGGGCAATCAATGACTTTATTTCTTTAAATGCCTTGCGATATCCCGGGTAATCTACCAGATTCATAATCTGAGCCGGACATTCTTCATCTGGAATATCCCGAGTTTCTGCAACCATCGCCAGCAAACGGCGACCGTGGCAACGAATCTCCTGCCCACTTAGCCCCAGGGCATCCAGTTCTCCCAAAGATGTCGGCATATAACGGGCCACTTGCCATAAATTTTCTTCACGGATCACGAAATTGATTGCTAGATCACGCTCCCGAGCCTGATTTAACCGCCAGCCAGCCAATTTTTTCAAGCAAGCCAATTGCTTTGGGCGTAATTGCCATGCATTGCTAATGTCTTTATAAGCACATTCCGGCATCAATATTTCTTTACGTCGTTCAGAAATCAAATCACTTTCATCTTTTGCCGCCTCCAGATACCCCGTCTGCTCAGTTTTTGCTAACAGAATATCGGCAAGCGGCAATAAATAATAAACATCTGCCGCAGCATATTTGCACTGTTTCTCACTCAATGGGCGAGCCAGCCAATCGGTACGGGATTCACTCTTGTCCAATTCTACATGCAAGTATTCAGAAACCAGTGTTGCGAAACCGCATGATATCGGATGCCCAATAAATGCAGACAATACTTGAGTATCAATCAAAGGTGTTGGCAGACATTGAAAACTGTTCCCAAAAACTTCCAAGTCTTCACTGCCAGCATGAATAAGTTTTAAGACATTCGGATCAGTCAGTAGATCCTTGAAGGGCTGCCATTGCGAGATTTCGAGGGGATCAATCAGAGAAAGATTTTCACCATCAAACAGTTGTATCAACCCCAATTGCGGGTAATACGTACGTATACGTACAAATTCGGTATCGAGTGCAATTCTTGCATGTTTTTTTGCCTGTTCACAGATTGTCTGTAATTGGGCATCGCTAGTAATCAACTGATAATTATAATCAGAAGATGAAATATCCTTTAAATACATTACGTTACGCAGCCATTGAAGCTAAAAATATAGTATATGTACACGATTATGTACAAACAATAAAAATTTCTAAACATCCATCATTCGGATAGTTGTTTCTTATAGTATTAGACATAGTTTCCACTTACCACAACTTTAACCAATTCAGGACAGGAGATATTGAGAATGCATTTAAGGTAGGCAATATGAATTGGGAATGAAGTGCATAATAACGCCGGGTGAAACCGGCGTTATTAATATCAAAGACAGAGGGGTATATGCTCAATTTGCGGCAATATTCTCTGCTTTTTCTGCTTTTTCTGCTTTTGCTAACTCTTCATTGCGTAATTCCTTGCGAAGAATTTTACCCACATTGGTCTTGGGTAATTCATCACGGAATTCAATCAATTTTGGTACTTTGTATCCCGTCAGATAACGACGGCAATGTGCCTTAAGTTCATCGGCAGTTAAGCTCGGGTCTTTACGTACCACAAATATTTTAACCATCTCTCCTGAGTTTTCGCTCGGAACGCCGATGGCTGCCGATTCCAATACCTTAGGATGGGACGCAACAACATCTTCAACTTCATTTGGATAGACATTAAAACCGGAAACCAGAATCATATCTTTTTTCCGATCGACAATGTGGAAAAAGCCTTTCTCATCTATATTGGCAATATCCCCGGTAGCCAGCCAGCCGTCTTGCAATATCTCTGCCGTGGCATCAGGGCGATTCCAGTAACCTTTCATCACCTGTGGCCCACGAACCCACATTTCACCGGCTTCTCCCAAAGGAACTTCATTGCCATCACTTCCAACCAGTTTGATTTCTGTCGACGCCACGGGCAAACCGATGCTGCCGCTATATTGTGTCAAGTTATGAGGATTGGCGGAAACCAAAGGAGCACACTCTGTTAGCCCATAGCCTTCCAGCAAATGGCAGCCAGTCATATTTTGCCACTTCTCAGCAACCGCTCTTTGTACGGCCATACCGCCACCAACAGATAAGCGCAATGAAGAAAAATCAACCTTCTTGAATTCGGGATTATTCAACCAGGCATTAAATAGCGTATTAACCCCTGATAGCGCAGTGAAGCGATAACGCGAGATCTCTTTAAGAGTTCCATTCACATCACGAGGGTTGGTAATTAGCAGATTCTGTCCGCCCAGTTCAATAAATAACAGGCAGTTTATCGTCAGGGCAAAAATATGGTAAAGAGGCAATGCCGTGATTATTAACTCTTCCCCCGGTTTCATTAATGGAGAGTAATTGCCTTTGGCCTGCTCAAGGTTTGCCAGCATATTGCGATGAGTCAGCATCGCGCCTTTCGCCACACCAGTCGTGCCGCCGGTATATTGCAGAAAAGCGAGATCCTCACTTTTCACATCAGGTTTGACGTACTGCATCCGGTAGCCTTTCTGCATAGCGCTACGGAATGAAATGGCATCTGGCAGGTGGTATTTCGGCACAAGCCGTTTAACATATTTAACAACGAAATCAACAAGCGTTCCTTTCGGGCGGGAAAGCTGATCACCCATTCGAGTCAGGATAACGTGTTTAACTTTTGTTTTGAATACGATTTTTTCTAAGGTATGCGCGAAGTTAGAAACGATAATAATAGCTGAAGTTCCACTATCATTGAGCTGATGCTCTAATTCACGAGGGGTATAGAGCGGATTGACATTGACAGCGATCATTCCTGCCCGCAAAATTCCAAATAAAGCAACGGGATACTGCAATAAATTTGGCATCATCAATGCCACGCGATCCCCTTTTTTCAGCCCTAGCCCATTTTGTAGATAGGCGGCAAAGGCACGGCTACGTTCTTCCAGTTTGCGGAAGGTCATTACCTCGCCCATATTGATGAATGCGACTTGATCAGCATAATTTGCCACAGCATTTTCAAACATTTCAATCAACGACGAATAACGGTCGGGATCGATTTCTGCCGGAACATCTGCCGGATAGTGTTTTAGCCAGACTTTTTCCAAGTTGAATACTCCTGAAATCTAATTGCGGTGTAACCACTGACCATAAAAAAACCAGAACTATATATTTAACAAATTATTAACTCAGCGTACCAGTTTGAAAAGCGACAATGTTCAGGTTGGCGATACACATCACTATTTTATTATCATTAATTACTGCAAAAAATAAGGCAGCTTCTGCCGCCTGCCTATTTTTATGTTAACAATCAATAAATTACATAAATTATTGACACTTCTATTTATAATTCATTGATTATACACCTATTTACTAGTTTTTGACTTAAAGTCTCTTAATTATTCCAAATAGTTATAACAATAATACTTCATTGAAAGATAATTATTAAGAGTAATAAGGCTAAAAAAATAAAACTCGCACATAAAATAGCCTCATCGGAAATGAGGCTATTGGAAATGGTATTTTCGATTTTATGGAAGGAAACGCGACTTAGCCAACAACTCCTCTACCCTGTCGATTTATTCAGTCAATATCGTTTCAACTGATGCTGGCCGGGATGATGGATAACCATGCCAATCCATATACGGATAACCATAATAACCCCATGATTCAATACCTGCCGAAGGCGGGAATATAACCCTCTGAGACTCATGCCAACGTTTAAAACCCGTGACATTCAACACGACATAATCATACGGGCTATTACCTACGTTTCCTTTCTCGATGCCGATAATCGGCCCCACAACAGTGACATAGCGATCTTTAAAATCACTCGGTTCTAAAAAGCGATCCACGTTGGCATAAATTCTCCCCAAAGACGCAGACTCTAAACGTGGTGAGGCGTTAGCTGCCAATGGCATAGCAGAAATTTCCAACCGGGTTTGGTCTTTTTCATTCAGTACCCCGAGCACTTTTCCGCCAAACCGCCCTTCATGCCCAATGTATATTTCAGGTGCGTTTTTAACAGAAAATAGATTCTCTACAGGTGGCTTGGCGGTTCCTTTAATCGCATCAGGAACCGATACACAACCTACAAGCATCACCGTTCCCAACAGCATCACCGCTTGCCACATTCTTCGATAGTGAGTTCTAGTGAGCATAATTCCTCCAACTCAGGAAACCATATAAAAGATTTTATACGACAACGTTAGCTTTCAAGTCACAGAGAAGCAGCAAAGGAACACATCCCCAATGGCATGAGTGACGCTATGCAACCGGGGAAATGATGGAAGTAAACGCAGCCAAGATCAATACGTTCGGTTTACAACAACGCACGATTTACGACAGCGTACAACTTAAAAGGTGAGAAGCGTATATTTCATGGACACCACTTCTTGTCACAAGTTGCATGAATTTTAGTGCACCGGGCAAAAGACCTTCAACGGCCCGGAAGTTTTTTCCATGTCACTTCATTACGCAGGTAGACCGGTTCAGCATGTTCAACTGCCGTTGCTTCCCCTGCTTCCCACATTTGAACTGCCAGTGGCAGCATATCCTCTGCGTGAGGTAAAGTGATGCCGCTGGTTATCAATGCCAAGCCGCTATCCAGCAATTGTGGATATGCTTCCCATCCTGTTCCTGCAATTGCCCATTCACCAGACAGAGTACTTATTATTGCCTGTGCCTGTTCAGGTTTCAAAACTGCTTCTGTTTCATTTCCCTGCCATTCACCCAAATCATTGCGGGTGTACTGCCCCCAATATATTTCTCCCATACGTGCATCAATCGCAACTAAAACCTGGGTTGCCCCTTTCAGGCGAAATGCGCCCTGCGCCATTGTTTTTAAGGAAGAGACACCAATCATCGGTAATTCTGCGCCCAATGCCAGACCCTGAGCGATGCCAATCCCAATCCGCACGCCGGTAAAACTGCCGGGGCCACGACCAAATGCCAATGCATCCAGTTGTTGCAGGCTTATATTTCCTTTCGACAAAACATCTTGCACCATAGGCAAGATACGCTGAGTGTGCTCTCGTGGAGAAATTTCAAATTGTGCCTCAACGGCACCATCATTCAAAAGTGCAACAGAACAGGCTTCAGTTGCAGTATCAATAGCTAAAATCCGCGTGGACATGCCTTAACTCCGGCAAGAATAGAATTCGAAACAAAGGGCTATACTATCATAGCCCCACTGATTTTACTCTGACTGTGATGGACGTGATTTCAGAAACATAGCCGCTTTTGCTAAATCACGGGTGCGGGGAGCCGGCGGCAAACTATTGAGAAAGACTTCACCATAGGGGCGCATTACCAACCGATTATCGCAAATCACTACAACACCATAATCATCAATATCGCGGATCAAACGCCCAACCCCCTGTTTCAGGCTGAGCACGGCATCGGGAAGTTGCACTTCATTAAAAGCATCGCCGCCTTTTAACTGGCAATCTTCAATGCGCGCCTTGAGCAACGGATCATCCGGGGCAGTGAATGGTAGTTTATCAATAATGACACAAGACAAGGCATCACCACGCACATCCACTCCCTCCCAAAAACTCCCTGTTGCGACCAAAATTGCGTTACCTGCCGCAATAAACTGTGATAATAGTTTCCCCTTGCTCGTTTCCCCCTGCACCAAAACGGGCAATGTCATGCTGGCCCTGAACTCTTCTGCCAGATTGCGCATCATTTGATGGGAAGTACACAAGAAAAAACAACGCCCTTTATTGCTTTCAATCAGAGGCTTCAACATCCGGGCCAACCATTTAGCCCCACCATTCTGATTTGGTGACGGTAAATGGCGCGGCACGCACAACAACATTTGGCGTTCATAATCAAAGGGGCTGGGCAATAATAACGTTTGAGCGTGTTTTAAACCTAAACGTTCCGTGAAATGATCGAGTTGTTCATTGACCGATAAGGTTGCAGATGTAAAAACCCAACAACCTGACTGTTCACGGATCATGTCACTGAATTTATCAGAGACGGATAAAGGAGTCAGCGCCAATAAAAAGTGACGGCCATAGCTTTCAAACCAATAACTATAATTGGGTATTGTGACATCAATCAGACGCTTCAGGCGGTTGCGATAGAGTGTCGCCCGTTCAAAAGCGACGTCCAGCATGGTTGAACGCCCCAAAGAAAGTTTCATGACGTCATAACAAAGCTCCAGGGCATCATCCAGCCTCACAAGCATCCGCTGAACCTGCTGTTGTTGCAAAACCTCGCGCAGATTGCCCCGATAACTGTTTTCACCCAATGACAGGCGGAAATCCTGCACACTTTGGCTAAGCCGATCGGCACTTTTTTGCAATTGGGCCTGATCACGCAATTCAACCCGGTAAGCCAAGATGATATCCCGTGATAAATCGAGCAATTGGCGGCTGCTTAATTGTTGCCCAAAATATTGGCTGGCAATATCAGGAAGCTGATGTGCTTCATCAAATACGACAACTTCAGCTTGCGGAATTAATTCCCCAAACCCCGTATCCTTAACAACCATATCCGCCATAAACAGATGGTGATTGACGATAACCACATCGGCTTCCATTGCCTTTCGGCGCGCTTTCAACACGAAACATTCATGGTAACTCGGGCAATCACTGCCAAGGCAATTATCATTAGTGCTCGTCACCAACGGCCAAACGGAACTATCTTCCGCAACCTGATGGCAATTGCTGATATCACCTTCTTCCGTTTGAACTGACCAAGATTTCAGTTTGATGACTTCTGCCAGTATTTCAGCATCTAGCTGGGAATTGCCGATGGACTGCTGTTCGAGACGTTCAATACATAAGTAATTTGAACGCCCTTTCAACAAAGCTAAATTACCCTCGAAACCCAAGGCATTTACAATGGTAGGAAGATCACGATTATAAAGTTGATCCTGCAACGCTTTAGAGCCAGTAGAAACAATCACCTTCTTGCCAGAACGCAGGGCTGGCACCAGATAAGCAAATGTTTTACCCGTACCTGTTCCTGCTTCCACAACCAACTGCTGCTTATTCTCGATTGCAATGGTAATCGCCGAAGACATTTTTCTTTGGGCTTCACGCGGCTTAAATCCCGCTATAGCCTTGGCTAGCACGCCATTTTTCGCAAAATCGTCTGACACAAACTGTCTCTTTCAATGAAATGATTTTAATGATCAGATAACTACTATCCATAAATGATAACTCATTTGGCATTAGGATGCTGCGCCAACTTCCTGAAATGCTGCTGAGTCACTTCTTATGTCAATGCAATTTTCCTTTAACTTTCCAGCCCTACTTGAATTGGAATATAATCTTTCCCCCAAGAATACACAGGCAGATAAACTATCCCATCTGATTTGGAAATGTAGCCAAATTATGTCAGTACTGAGTTGCAACAAACATCCGGCTCAGCTAAAAACTGTATAAATTAACAGGAGATTTAATGACTATCAAACGTATTGATCCAGATACCCGTTGGTCTGAAGCAGTCGTTCACAATGGCACGATTTATTATACTAGCGTACCAGAGAAACTGGATGGCGATATTACAGAACAAACAGCCGATACATTGGCAGCCATTGATACTCTGTTGCATCGACTGGGTTCAGATAAAAGCAAGATCTTGGACGCTACCATTTTTTTGGCAGACAAAACGGATTTTGCGGGCATGAATGCCGCTTGGGATACATGGGTCGTTGCAGGAAGTGCACCTGTTCGTTGTACCGTTCAGGCTGAACTGATGAACCCACAATATAAAGTAGAAATCAAAATTATCGCGGCCTTATAAATATGGATTATAAGGCCGGCATAGCAGCGAATGGGCCTGCTATCCGTTTTATACGATCCTCCTTTCCTGCGAAAAAAGCCTGAGAGTGTTTCTCTCAGGCTTCATTGATAACCCCAATACATTGCAAATGGCCTCTCAAAGATGCTGGATTAAACACACTCATTGAGAGTAATTCGAGCTGACATGACGATGCGTATCAGATAATCCGCACATTTTGGGGCTGGCAAGAGGTAAATCGGATAACATAACCTCTTGATGTGTTTTAACCGGATCGATAAATAATTGGCAAATGTCATCCAAATTCAGTTTAGAAAGATAGCCGCTGTCAATGCCCTGATAATCTTCCGGAACAGTAGTTGTGGTAGGAAAAACCAGTTGATCGGGATAGAGGCGCCCGCTCCAAATTGAATCACCGTTATCCAATGGCCTAACCATTTCAGTATCAACAACCTGAGTAATGCTGGCGTCTTTGGGGAATCTCAAGCTATTTTCGGCCGCAGGATAATCATGCTTTACCATCCAATCGACAATATTTTGCTGTCGTTCCATCAAGGTAATATCTTTAAAAAACGCAGTCAGCACAATGGGAATAACAACCCCCCCAGCCTCCCGGAAATTTTTAATAAAGTCGAGCCGCTGTTTTAATTGTTCATTGGTATCCAATGCACTAATTGAAACCCGCATTTCTGCATTAACGTCAGTTAAGCGTTGAGTAATATTACAAGCCATCTTCTTAAAGGATTTAGTGATAAATATCATCAGTAAACCCTCTTGCCGGGCTAACTCGGCCATTCGGGTTGATACCGGCCAATTCCATGATGGATCACTATTCCATCCACATCTGATATATTTTTGTGAATCAGGCAATGCCCGGAGATCGCCGACAAAAATTTCTTCGTCTAATTCATTCTCTATCCGTTTACCAAAATCGATACCATATTCCCAACTGGAAATAGCAGAAAAACACATACCATAACAAGCCATACTTTCCGGTAAACAACCAGTAACTACATCTGTAGTTAAACTATTAAAGGGTAAATCCCCGGCAACCCCTGCCCTAATTAACATAGGTTCAGCAGGCTTTAGTTCTCGCCCTTCAGTATATTTTCTATTGCTTTCTCTAATAAGGCGAGTAATGGATTTCTCTTGCTCTTTTGTCAGTTTCATATTAATTTCCTCCAACAATCCAGCCTGGTATTTCGGATTGATAAGATACGTCAGGGTATATTTTTAACCCTTTAATAAATCTGTCACCTGTAAAGCATTCACGCCGATGCAATAATTGGCTATTGTCATAAAGCAATAAATCTTCTTCCTCCCATTGATGTGAATAGATGTTATCTGGAGCAAGAATTTTTTCTAAAACATTTTCTTTGAGTGTGCTTGAATTTGGAAAAACTTCATTGTTATCTATAAATTCAATGGTATTTTCGCTGACATAGACATATTTTTGTTTTGTTTTTTTATTTTCAAGAATTACAGGATGGGCGACCGTAACATGAGGAACATTGTCATGTGTGGATGCAGGCTGACGTGTTGAATGTAAGTTACTTAATAAGGAGAATTCATCATGGGAAAAATTAAGACTATTGACGGCTGTTGAGGCAAAAGATGTATTTCCACCGCTAAATTTTACAACTTCACTATATAATATGCTGATTGATGCAGGGTTAACACGAAACTCTTGATCTGAATGCCAAAAATCAGTGCTATTACCTGCAAAACCCAATGGATTCCCATCGCTGTCACGGAGATTCGTCAGGTAGGCTATATACTTTCTAACATCAGATAACGATATTTTTCTTGCTGGCTCTTCAAGTTTTCCACTACCTATTTTTTGGGCAAAATTGACTAATTCCTCATCATTCATTTTCTGTTTTCTAAATATTAACAATCCATATTTCGATAAAAGATATTTTATTTCCATACATTCTGATAATGATAATTTGGAAATAGCTTTACTAGTTACATATATACCAAAGTGTTTCTTAATAGGTTTAATATCTAGTAACATAAACAACCTCATAAATCAGGCAAATTTATTTTCTAAAAAACATATCCAATGTCGATTATTTCTATAACCGATACTCTTTTATTAATATGTGTTTTTGGCATGCATCTGAAATACTATTAAATACAGTTATTAAATTTTGCCTGTATTACCTTCAGTAGGTTCAAGCATAAAAAAATAAAACAAACCATTATCTCATAATCAAAGTTTAGTTGGATTATTTTAAATACTGATTAAAATTTTATTTTTTACTCTTTAGCCCAATAAAATACGCATCAACAAAGTTACGCATCAATTATACCTACATCGATCTATTCATGATTTTTTATTATCATCAATAAATCGAAATGTTCAAGAAAATCATTTCTATATGAATAATAGGATCTAGGAATGCTTCCTTGTGGATTAGTAATAGAAAAATTTATTAATGAGAATTAAAAATATCAGTTTTATTAAAGTTAATTGAACTTCTGTTCAATGCTCAGTAGCTAAAAATTTAAATAACTAAATAATACGAATATCAAAAAGATATCATTGATAATTACAATTGAGCAACAAAAAAAGGATTCTTTTTAGCTAAAAAGAATAATCCATTGTTTTATATAAAAATTATTGTGTTTATTATAAGATAGATTTGTCGGTAGCTGGCAGACTGAAATATATTTTTCCGTAATTCTTAGCCGATTGGGCAGTGATCAAGCTCATTGATTACCAAGCAGGATGGCATTGAATGAAATCATGTTGCTCACTCAATGCCATTTTATAGACTGAATTTAAGCCATTTTAATCATAACCATGCCGATGAGCAGCAGCACGATACCGCCCCACCCCTTAAAATTCAGCCTCTGGTTGAACATAATCCAGCCCGCTGCCACTGTTGCAAGAATCCCGAACGCTCCCCATAAGGCATAAGCAGTGGAAAGTTCAATTCCTTTCACAGCCTGAGCCAAAGCACTGAACGCGCCCAACACAGAAACCAAAGATAAAATACCTATCCAAAAACGCTGAAAACCGTTAGATAATTTCAATAAAATATTTGCTACGATTTCCAAGAAAACAGCCAAAAGCAAAAATGCAGCATGCCACCATTCAAATTGAGTCAACATATTCTGCCTCCTTCATTTGCTGATTTACGGCGTTTTTAGCCGTCTTTTTTGGAGAACCATTTGAGGAATTGCCCGGATTTTTTTTCGCTCCCATTTTGATCAGGATAATTCCGGCTATCAGCAGTGCCAATCCACCAATTTTTATTGCTGACAGGGATTCGTTGAACCACAGTACACTAAAAGCAGTAATAAACAGGATACCAATACCTTCCCATAATGCATAAGCCACGCCCAATGCCACTTTTTTCACGGCTATTGCCAGCAAAATGTAAGAAGTTGTAATCATGGTGTACATCACGATCATCCCCGTAAAACCACCCGAAACACTGGCTTGTTTCATTGACAGAGTCCCTATGACTTCTGCCACAATTGCCAGTACAAGAAATATCCAATAAATCATTATTCTTCTCCTGAACATACAAATAAGCATGCCAAGACATTCAAGCAATAGATGCCAACACGGCAGACACGCATGCAACGGCGCGATACCAAGATCGAATTGGCGTTTCAGACAAATATTTTGGCAAATAGAAATTTATCGGTGAAAAACCGATTAGCAGGAGAAGACCCTAAAGGGCACCGCACCAGTAGTGCTCACTGGATAAGGTAGCTGAAAGGAAGAGAACATGGGTACAACGTTGAATTTTGTTACTGTGTTGAATGTTGACGCTTTTGGCGCTATTCATAATATTTTATTCTTTCATCACACGACTTTCACTGTGCGATATACTACGAACCCTCATATTAATGGTATATGTGATTGATTAGTCTGTTTTTATAGCATATCCAAAAAATAAACACAAATAGTTGACAGATTTTTAGATTACTCAGCTAATTTTCAAACAAAATACCATTTTTCAATTAGATACAACAAAAAATATCTAACCGAAGCTATTTACAAACAGTTTACGGGGTAGTATATGAGCTGCCGCACCAAACTCTAATACAGATTGTTTCATGGGACGATAATGCCCACTTCTGTTATTCCATCGAATTAATTTACCTTGGTTGAAAAAAAGCTCACCTGCCAGCATTACAGGGTATTTTGTATAATCGATATCTTCATCATTTGGGAGAGGTTGACTGGCATCACGGCGACACCAAAAAATTCTGCCCTTAACTACCGATGAATGGCCAATAGCACCAACCCCAGAAGTACATACAACTACCTGAGGCATATCAGAATATATAGTATATACGTACCGTCCGTCTGGAACATGGGACTCCATTGATTCCATACATTTCATCACATAGTTATGACTCTCATCATCTTCTAGCGCCTTTCTATTTTGTTTATGCATTTTAAATTTAAAACAAGACAACAATCCCGTATTTGGCTCAGGTTCGGGGCGTTCAATTATGCCAATACGTTCAAGTACATAAATTTGATCTAAGCCTACATGTGGTTGTTGCGGCTGAGGCTGGCGTGCTTTGGGATTTGGTTTATGAACGGTATTATATGAATCCAAGCAGTTGTAATTGATTAATTTGGCCCTATTTTCATAGACTGTGCGCAGGCTTGTTAATGCATTTTCTGGTGCAGAGTCATCATGTCTTTTTATACTTCTGGAAATCCACTGATCGCGGACATCCTCATCACTGCCCCGAGTGCGGTTCATTAGCTCACGTCTTGATGCTCTTTGAGCGTGCCAAGTCCCTTTATCACCATTATTGTTGCCCATATTTTATTCCCATCCATATCCACTAAATTTAGACCAACAAATTAGTAACATAATGAAATTATTTTTGACGTGATGAACTTCAAAGAAATTAGGATTTAGGATTGGCTTAACTGAAATCTGGCCGCAAAACACGGCCAGATTAAGGTAACGCTATAAAGCGGAAAAACAATACAGCAGAGAAGATCGCCCGTTATTCAAACTCATTCCATGAACGCCCATCACGAGTAATCAGAGCGATGGACGCCACAGGCCCCCAAGTTCCGGCCTGATAGGGTTTCGGTGGTTCATTATCCGCAGCCCAAGCTTCCATGATGGAATCTACCCATTTCCATGCTTCTTCTACTTCATCACGGCGGACAAACAACGCCTGAATGCCACGCATCGCTTCCAACAACAATCTTTCATACGCATCCGCAAGATGTGTTTGATTAAATGTTTCCGAAAAACTCAGATCCAATTTAGTTGTCTGCAAACGGTGTTTGTGCTCCAACCCCGGGGCTTTGTTCAGCACGTCAATATCAATACCTTCATCTGGCTGCAAGCGGATCGTCAACTTATTTTGCGGCAATTGCTGGTAGGATTCAGCAAATAAATTCAAAGAAGGCTCTTTAAAATAAACGACAACTTCAGAACATTTAGCCGGTAAACGTTTTCCCGTCCTCAAGTAGAAAGGCACACCAGACCAGCGCCAATCATCAATATCGACACGGATTGATACAAAAGATTCTGTTTTGCTGCCTTTATTCGCGCCCTCTTCTTCCAGATAACCGGGCACTTTCATGCCATGCACGAAGCCCGCAGTATATTGCCCACGAACAGTTTTGTCCCGAATGTTGGTCTGATCTATCCGGCGCAATGAACGCAGTACTTTCACTTTTTCATCACGGATGCGATCCGCAGACAAATCAGCCGGTGGCGACATTGCAATCATTGTCAGAATTTGCAGAAGATGGTTCTGAACCATGTCACGCATCTGCCCAGCCTGATCGAAATATCCCCAGCGCCCTTCAATACCCACTTCTTCGGCAACAGTAATTTGCACATGATCAATCGTGCGATGATCCCAGTTATTGACAAAGAGTGAATTGGCAAAACGCAAAGCCAGCAAGTTCAATACAGTTTCTTTGCCTAAATAATGGTCAATGCGGTAAATTTGATTTTCAGCGAAGTATTTTGCAACTTCATCATTGATGGCCCTGGAGGAAGCAAGATCGGTGCCCAGTGGTTTTTCCATCACAACACGATTGGGTTCTTTATTCAGCCCCGCAGCACCCAACCCATGACATACTGAACCAAACGTACTTGGCGGCATGGCAAAATAGTGAATGGCCGGCAACTTGCTCTTGTTAAGTATTTTTGCCAGTTGGTTGAAATGTTCCGTCTCATTGACATCCAAATTGCAAAATTCCAGGCGTGCACTGAGTTTCTGCCACAATTCTGGATCCAATTTCTCGGACATAAATGTAGTCAACGCTTCTTCAACAACTTTGGTATAGGCTTTTTTATCCCAGTCAGCACGGCCAACACCGATAATTCGGGTATCAGAGTGGATATAACCCGCTTTTTCTAACTGGTAAAGGGAAGGCATTAATTTCCGGCGCGCTAAGTCTCCTTTAGCCCCAAAAATTACCAAATCACAAGCCTGAGCTGTAGACGTCACCGCCATGTTGCATCTCCTCGATTACGGGATATTGTAATTTTTTTACAGAATCTGCGAGTAATGTACTCTTTTGGTTATATGCAGTAAACATTGATCATTCATGTATTCCTTTCATCTTAACATTGCAGCTTTGACATTCATCGTCGTTTTGTATTTATACTGACCATAACCCAAATATATCTGTCAGCACATACAACGAAATAGTGGTGATTTATTGAAAGTTTACAACGTTTAAGAATTAATCTTACTAAGTTGAAAGTTAGACACTTGTCATATTTTAATGAAAATTCTCCAATTATTCCGTTTTAGGCACTGCCAGCTTTCAATAACAAGTAGTATATTTTCACAAAAATGACATAGATTTCTCCTGTTAATGAAATCGTTAAAACCGAGGTTGAACTGCGTTTTATGAACACACTGGAACGGCTCCAAAATAGTCTTGATGTTTTGAGTAAGTCAGAAAAAAAGGTTGCGCAGGTTATCCTTGAATCCCCCCAGACAGCTATTCATTCAAGCATCGCCACTTTGGCTAAAATGGCGAATGTGAGTGAACCTACGGTTAATCGTTTTTGTCGCCGATTAGAAACTAAAGGTTTTCCCGATTTTAAATTGCATTTGGCACAAAGCCTTGCCAATGGAACGCCCTATGTAAATCGCAATGTGGAAGAAAGTGACAGCGTCACCTCTTATACCAATAAAATTTTTGAATCGGTCATGGCCAACCTAGATACGGTGAAAAATGATCTGGATATTGCAACGATTAACCGCGCAGTGGATTTACTGACCCAAGCCAAAAAGCTCTCGTTTTTTGGCTTGGGTGCTTCTGCCGCCGTGGCCCACGATGCCATGAACAAATTTTTTCGCTTTAATATCCCAGTCACCTATTTTGACGATATCGTGATGCAGAGAATGAGCTGCATGAACAGCAATGAAGGCGACGTTGTCGTATTGATTTCCCATACAGGGCGAACAAAAAGCCTCGTGGAGATCGCAAAACTGGCCCGTGAAAATGATGCAACTGTCATCGCTATTACTTCAACCGGTTCCCCACTGGCACATGAAGCCTCCCTTTCCATTTTGTTGGACGTTCCTGAAGACACCGATATTTATATGCCGATGGTATCCAGAATTGCTCAACTTACCATCATCGATGTACTGGCAACGGGCTTTACACTGCGCCGAGGCTCAAAATTCAGAGATAACTTGAAAAAAGTCAAGGAAGCGTTACGTAATTCGCGGTTTGATAAGCATGAATAAGCCAGAAAATAGGCTGTGTTTTTGTTCACTATTTATCAACTCTCCGGGCTGATATCATATATATCCAATGGATTTCAAATTGCATCATGGCAGCAAAAGAAGCCCCGGCTAGTATGACTCGGGCTGAATAAACGCAGCCAGCAAACAAAAAAGCAACTTGAAAGACGAAAGGTATAGAGGCACCCAACTGCATCATTTAGCAGTGTAGGGTTGATAATAACAAAATTAAGTGGTTATCCTACGGTAATCAAAAACTCATACTTCACAGGTCAACGGAGTAATGCATGTCCAGACGGCTCAGAAGAACAAAAATTGTCACTACACTTGGCCCGGCTACAGATCGTGACAACAATTTAGAAAAGATTATCAGCGCGGGAGCCAACGTCGTCCGCCTCAATTTCTCCCACGGCACAGCGGAAGATCATATCCAACGTGCGAATAAAGTTCGTGAAATTGCTGCTCGCTTAGGCTGCCACGTTGCCATTCTCGGTGATCTTCAAGGGCCCAAAATACGCGTATCCACATTTAAGGAAGGAAAAATTTTCCTGAATATCGGGGATAAATTTCTGCTGGATGCCAATCTGGGTAAAGGAGAAGGTGATAAAGAAAAAGTCGGTATCGACTATAAAGGTCTACCATCTGATGTTATGACCGGTGATATCCTGTTATTGGATGACGGGCGGGTTCAGTTAAAAGTTCTGGATGTTCAGGGCATGAAAGTCTTCACGGAAGTTACTGTAGGAGGCCCTCTTTCCAACAACAAAGGCATTAATAAATTAGGTGGCGGGTTATCGGCCGAAGCGCTGACTGAAAAAGATAAAGAAGATATTCTGACTGCCGCCAAAATCAGTGTTGACTATCTTGCTGTTTCTTTTCCCCGTTCCGGCGAAGATCTGAATTATGCCCGCCGTCTTGCGCGTGATGCGGGTTGTGATGCTCAAATCGTTGCCAAAATTGAACGGGCTGAAGCCGTCAGCAATGATGAAATTATTGACGAAATTATTCTCGCTTCCGATGTTGTCATGGTTGCCCGTGGCGATTTGGGCGTTGAAATTGGTGATCCCGAGTTAGTCGGTGTACAGAAAAAACTGATCCAACGTGCCCGACAACTGAATCGAGTCGTGATTACAGCCACACAGATGATGGAATCCATGATAACCAACCCAATGCCGACCCGCGCTGAAGTGATGGATGTCGCCAATGCGGTTCTGGATGGTACTGATGCCGTCATGCTTTCTGCCGAAACTGCGGCAGGCCAATATCCGGCGGAAACGGTTGCAGCAATGGCGCGAGTTTGCCTGGGTGCAGAAAAAATGCCAAGCATCAATGTGTCCAAGCATCGTCTGGATATTACATTTGACAGCGTTGAAGAAGCAATTTCAATGTCCACTATGTATGCCGCCAACCACCTGAAAGGTGTCAAAGCCATTATTGCCATGACAGAATCTGGCCGTACAGCCCGCATGATGTCCCGCATCAGCTCCGGCTTGCCTATCTTCTCCATGTCACGTCATGAATCAACCTTGAATCGTACCGCACTTTACCGTGGAGTGACTCCCGTTTATTGCAGCCTGCACACTGATGGTATTGCCGCAGCAAGCGAAGCAGTGAATCGCCTGCGGGATAAAGGCTATCTGACCTCTGGAGATGTTGTTTTGGTGACCCAAGGTGACCAAATGGGAACAATTGGCAGTACCAATACCTGTCGGGTATTGGAAGTCGAATAACTCTCAAAAAATATGCGTAGGGCCCTGTTTATTGGCCCTACTTACATTTGATTTCTTTGCCCATGAACTTTCCGGTGATCCGCTGGTTTATTCTCCTATCGCGATTTTCCTGCCGTCAAAATTGCTAATTTATGTCTTACAAACTTTTGGAATGCACACACCACCCAACCCGCCAAAATCTATCGTTCTGCCATTAGCGGATTGCAAATTCCTAAAAAATAATAGGCTCATTCATTGCGTTATATAAAACATATGTAATGCTCCCACGTGAAGGAAAACGTTGTCTGAAATAGGGAATTTTTATCGTGTAAGAAAACGGATAATAATATTTGCAAGCTTCCCATAAGGGGGCCGCAACTTATCTGTTAGTGCTGGATTGTATTTACGTAAAATAGGCATCGCTTTGGAAAAGGTTTTGAAACCCTCATAGCCATGATAGCCTCCCATTCCACTCTGCCCTACACCTCCAAAGGGTAACTCTGTACATGCAAATTGATACAACGTGTCATTAATGCAGATACTGCCTGCGATGACACGCGATAAAGCTGCCTCTATGTGCTCATTGTTTTTACTGAAGCAATAAAAAGCCAATGGGCGATCACGGCGTACAATGTAATTGATGGCTTCATCATATGTTCGGTAGGTTTTAATCGGTAACAATGGGCCGAAGATCTCTTCCTGCATGATTGCGCTGTCATCCTCAGGGTTCAGGATTAAGCTAGGAATGAAAAAACCTTGCTCAAGCGCTTGTTTTGGATCAACAAACGGCATCAGCGCAATAACTTGATGACCGCGCCTGATCGCATCTTCAAGTAATTCAGTAATACGCTGATACTGGTTGTTATTGATAATGTGGGTATAGTCCGAAAAACTGGCTGATTGAGTATAGCGCTGTGAAACCTGTTCCTTCATTTCAGCAACAAACGATTCAATAACGCTTTCCGGCAATAATACGTAATCTGGTGCGATGCAGGTTTGTCCAGAATTGAAAAGTTTTCCGGTAATAATGCGGGCCGCCGCTTTTTTCAGATCGGCATCAGGGGCAATGAGTACCGGAGATTTGCCGCCAAGCTCCAGCGTAACGGGAGTAAGGTTTTGTGCAGCAGCGGCCATAACTTTTTTACCGTTAGCCTTGGAACCAGTGAAAAACAGGTGATCAAAGGGCAAAGCAGAAAATGCGGCCGCAATATCTGATCCTCCCTGAACAATACAGACCCGATTTTCCGGAAACACTTTGCCTAACAGTTTTTCTAGATAAGCATTGGCATGGGGCGTATGCTCTGACGGTTTGATGAAGACATGATTACCTGCGGCAATCGCTGCTATCAATGGCGTGAGAGTCAAATTAACCGGATAATTCCACGGAGCCATGATGCCAACAACACCAAGCGGAACATAACGTATTTCAGCGGTGGCTGGCCACAATTTCCATCCGGCCTTACGCCTTTGCGGTTTTATCCATTTTTTAAGATACCGCAGGTAAAAATCGATTTCTGCCAACACTGTTATTGCTTCTGCCAGCATGCTCTCGTGGTTGGAACGATGACCAAAATCACGGGAAATGGCTTCCATCATTTCATCCAGACTGGCTTTAAAATTTGCCCGCAAGCACAACAAATCTTTGCGCCGTTGATTTTCATCGGGGCGATTCTGCTCCCATGCTTGGCGCAGTGCATCAAACTTAATATTGATTAATTCTGTCATTGATCACGTCTCTGCACAGAGCTGGCAAAACACCATTGAGCGATATAATAAGTACCAAGTACTAACAGCGGGCTTAACGGCGTTTCAACGTAAAAACGCCCATAAGCGAGCAAGCTATCGCTGATAACAAAGAAAATACCGCCAAAAGCTGCACTATTTGACGTAGTATTTTTCGCAATGTGTTGTGTAACATCATATGGTGTTGCAGGTATTGGATTTTTAAATGGGTAAACAATTGCTCTGTTAACCGCCAGCCCAGCCATGAAAGCCAAAATTGCAGCATAGACGGAAACCGGAATTTTCATGCTGTTCGGTAGATACTCCCACAGTCTGATGAGTATTAATGCTGCTATACCCTCAAATATGACGAAAACAGCAGTTATAATGAAAATCGCACGAAGAAGAATAAATTCTGAGCTTAATTTTTTATTTCTAATAGCAGAAAGCGAAATATTATCGCAGCATAGAGCATAAATATAAGCACAATGAGTGAGCAAAAAACAAAATAGGCCGGCCAAAAAGTAGTCTTGCGGTAACATCAAACAAATATCACCCACTACGGCCAATGCCAGCCCAAACGCAATAGCGTTACGATAACGGATTGAGACAGGCGTACGACTCAATAAAACCCAAGGCACTAATAAGGCAGTCGCGGTTGGCTTAGTCAGATAGTGCAACCAGATCCAGGCGGGGTTAACAAAGTTGCTGAGTGAAATACCTGCAATGGCACAAACGGAGAAAAGTATATAAAACAATCCTATTTTGTTATGAAGTTTATGCTGAAGAGTACAATTATTTGGTGCCATATGCCTCACCCTATTTTCTGCCTCGCTGATTAACAGTAACAGGATTCCCCTTACCCTCAATCAATGGCTCCTTGATTATTCACTCCCCACTAATCAAGGCCGTATACAGAGGATTATTCACCCAACTGCCGCAAAACCAAACAAGTGCTAATCCGGCTGGCTGAGTTTGAAAGTTAGACTAGGACACAATTAATAATTGGGATCTTCATAACATTTATCCTGCTGCATAAGAGGTTCTATTTTTTTATTCCATATATCTTAATATACCGAAATCAACGGGAACTAATCCGCCTCTCTTTAATACCGCCATATTATTCCCATTCTACAACGCCAATCCTCTGGTTTAGCTGTGTTCCCAATGGCCCGAAGAAATCTTTTTAGCTGCTTTATCGCATAAATATCTCACAAATTTTTATGTTTTCTAAAACCTGTCCGGGAGTGAACAAGATGACTTTACGGCAAATGCAGCACTATGATTTATCCAATTAACATCATGATTTAAGGTTTTAATTTCTTATAGTTGCTGAACTTTGAGGATAAATGCGCTATAACCAATAGTTCAGCTGGTTCGCACTATACTTAATAAAAAATTAACTATAAGGATCTGCTATGTCTGAAAGATTGGTTGCATCGCTTATTATCGAACAGCTTGAAAAAGCTGGAGTACAACATTGTTATGGTGTGCCCGGAGATACGCTTAATTTCATCACGGATGCAATGAGCCGTAGCACAATTGATTGGGTTCATGTGCGTCACGAGGAAGTGGCCGGGTTTGCAGCTGGTGCGGAAGCTCTAATGACCAAGCGGCTCACCGCCTGTGCTGGCTCTTGTGGCCCAGGGGGGTTACATTTTATTAATGGGTTATTCGAGAGCCATCGCAATAAGGCTCCTGTTATTTTACTCGCAAGCCAAATCAGTAGTGAATCTCTGGGTAATGACTTCCCGCAAGAAGTGGATTTTCAATCTGTCTATCAAAGCTGCACTGTGTTTTGCGAACAGATCCTTACACCCGACCAAGCCCCAGCCGTGGTTAGGCGTGCCTGCCAAGCAGCACTGAATAAACAAGGTGTCGCCGTTGTCATCATCCCTGTTGATATCAGTAAAGCGAAAACCAAAGCCACAACGCAATCTATTTGGATGCCTCAACCACAGTTGATTCCAAGTCCTGAAGAAATTGAAACTTTGGCTAATTTTCTTAATAAAGGGGAACGGGTTACCATTTATGCTGGAGCTGGGTGTGAAGGTGCACACGATAGCTTAGTGGAGTTGGCAAAAAAATTACAGGCTCCTGTCGTTAATACCTCCCGCGGTAAAGATTTTATCGAGTATGACAATCCATACTCTGTGGGCATGACAGGTATATTTGGCTCTGAAGCCGGATTAGAGGCTATCAATCAATGTGATACTTTATTACTGTTAGGTGTCGATTTCGCGTGGTCTCAATACTATCCGGATAAAGCCACTATTCTCCAAATCGATCGAGATCCCACACATCTGGGGCGCCGGCACCCCATTACATTTGGTGCTGTGGGCCATATTACAGAATCCATTGAAGCCTTGCTTCCACACGTAACAGATCGTACGCAGGATAATTTCCTACAAAAAATTGCCAAAGTTCGCGAAAAATCACTAAAACGCCGGCATAAAGAGGAGCAACGTTCTTCGGGTCAACCCATTCATCCGCAATACTTAGTTAGCCTTCTTAATCAGCATGCAGATAAAGATGCGTTATTTACCGCAGATGGCGGTTCGGCGATGGTGTGGTTACTACGTCACATTGATAGCCTCGGCACGCGACGTACTCTTACCAGCTTACTCCACGGCACTATGGCTAATGCCATGCCACAATCCATAGGGCTACAGGTTGCTTTTCCAGAGCGTCAGGTTATTGCGCTATGTGGTGATGGCGGCTTAAGCATGTTACTGGGTGACTTGTTTACACTGGTACAAGAAGAGTTACCGATCAAACTCGTCGTGATTAATAATGGCTCGCTCAATTTTGTTGAATTAGAACAGAAAGTTGAGGGTTTATTGGATCATTACACCAAACTAAAAAATGATGATTTCGCTAAAGTTGCCGAAGCTATTGGTATATACAGCCAAAAAGTGATAAATCCGGACGCATTAGAAGAAGCGGTAGTAAACTTCCTTGCGCATCCGGGGCCTGCGCTACTTGATGTACACACTAATCCAAATGAATTAGTGATGCCGCCAGAAGTTACTTTTACTCAAGTCGCCGACACAGCCCTTTACGCAACTAAAGCCATTTTTCATGGGCGCATTGCGGATGTGGCAGGCTTGATTGGCAACAACCTGAGCCAAAAACTTGGTAAGTAGTGCATACTAAAATAGTATCAAACACCCAGTCAGTTGACTGTGCCTAATCCTGATATGTGTTGACACTATTTTTACTTAACGCCTGATGATGAACTTCATTGGGCGTTTTATATGTTAGCCAATTGTGCTCTGCACGTTCTTGGCGGTTAGCCCGGCACTACCAGATTTCCTGTATAACAATGGATATATGATAAACAGGTTGAAAATCCGAATACGCGCCGAATAAACAATATACCATTTGTTCTGAAATTATTATTCGGCTCCATTCAGGATGACAATAGAAATTTACTTTAGATGAAAGTTCGTTTTTTTATTTGACGAAAAGCTATTACTTTTGAGGAGATGCAACTATTTCTGTAAGAAAAATACATCTGCACAACAATAAGGATAAAGTTTAAACAACCTATTAAAAATGAAAGGAATAAAGAGTAAGCAGCAAACGCTCTATGATTGATAAGCTGATGGAAACTTAAGCATCCACCAGCAATAAAAGTGGTTATCTATCTTATTGAGTCTGTAATTCAAATAGCATCTCTATTTGATAACACCCAAATCACAGATCTTGCCTTTTATAAGGTTCGATATCCCCTTCTTTCCGCGTTTTAAGCAGTTTTAATATCCATGTATAGTGTTCAGGGTTAGGTTTAACCAATTCTTCAACTTCCTGATTCATACGGCGGGCAATATAAGCATCATCCTGCCCTTCAATATCATCCATTGGTGGGCGGATAAAAATATCCAATTGATGAGTTTGGCAGTTATAGACCGGAAATAATGGCACAACCGCAGCGCGGCAGACTTTCATTAAACGCCCGACCGCAGGCAAAGTTGCTTTGTAAGTAGCAAAGAAATCAACAAATTCACTTTGTTTTTCACCGTGGTCTTCATCAGGCAGATAATATCCCCAATAACCGTCACGTATTGAGGCAATAAAAGGCTTTATGCCTGCATCACGGGAATGCAAACGCCCACCAAAAAATTGGCGTGTTTTATTCCATAAATAATCAGCTACGGGATTGCTTTGATGATGAAACATGCCGGATATTTTATAACCACGGGCAGCCAGAAGCATGGCCGGTATGTCTATTGCCCATCCATGAGGCACCATTAAAATGACATTTTTTCCCTGTGCGTGTAAGTCGGTTAAAATTTCCTCTCCGTGCCATTGAGTGCGTTTCAATGTTGACTCTGCGCCTTTTAAGCAGAGTTCTGCCAGCATGACAAATGATTGAGGGGCACAGGCAAACATTTTATCAATTAACGCTTCGCGCTGCTGTTCGGTTAACTCAGGAAAACAATAAACTAAATTGATTTTTGCTCTGCGGCGAGCACTTTTTGCTTTTTTGCCCGCCCAAGCACCCACCTTAGCCAATAAAGGATCACGCCATTTTACCGGGACATAGGCTAAACCGGCTAACACTCCCACGCCAGCCCAAATCCCCCAATAGCGAGGATGCAAATAAGAACGATGAAATTCTGGGACATATCCTGCTTTACTATCTGCGTTTTTATCTTTATTCATGAGTTAACTCTGATAATTCCAACACTCGCTTTCAAGACGCAAGTTTTCAACAAAAAATAACACAAAAGCGGATGATATCAATCATCCGCTTTTGTGTCTGTCAATAATCTAACTCAAGAACATTCAATCCAACATTAACTGAGGTTTGATATCCCTAACCATCGCAACATATTCTGTGCGTTCTTTGCCACTCAGCCCACCAGAGCGTGGCAATTTTGCCGTGAGTGGGTTAACAGCTTGTTGGTTGATCCAGATTTCAAAGTGCAAATGAGGGCCGGTTGAGCGTCCGGTGTTGCCTGACAAAGCAATACGCTCTCCTCTTTTCACCTTCTGGCCAGGTTTCACCAGTAATTTTCTCAAATGCATGTAACGAGTGGTATATTGACGACCATGCCGGATAGCGATGAAATTACCTGCCGCACCATCAAACTTAGATACGATCACTTCTCCATCGCCCACAGCCAGAACCGGTGTGCCTACAGGCATTGCAAAATCGACACCCCGATGTGCGGTTACCCGTCCTGTAACAGGGTTTACACGGCGAGGATTAAAATGAGATGAGACCCTGAATTGTTTCGTCGTAGGATAACGCAAGAAACCGCGTTCCAGACCAGAACCGCTGCTATCGTAAAAACGGCCATCGTCAGCACGGAAAGCATAATAGTCAGTACCGCCACTTTGTAAACGAACTCCCAAAAGCTGGCTCTGTTCACTTTTGCCGTCAAGCATTTCACGTGACATCAGTACGGAGAAACGATCGCCTTTGCGTAATTTACGAAAGTCAATCTGCCATTGCAGGGCTTTTGTCACTTCTCTGGCTTCACTGCTGCTCAGCCCTGCGGTAAGGGCGCTGCCATTGAAGCTACCGTTAATCACGCCTGTGATAACGTTATTTTTCCATTCCCCTTTTTGAAACTCTTTTGATTCCTTAAATGTATCCCCTTCCCGGGTATACGTGCGAGTTTCCCGGCGTGACACACTCCATGTCAGCGTTTTTAAATTACCATTTTCATCAACCGACCAGGACAATGATTGACCAATGCCTAAATTACGCAGTGCCCTGTTTTGATTTGCCAATAAAGAAACGTCAGAAGAATCGATTCCAAATTGAGTTAAAATACTACTTAAGGTATCCCCACTGGAAACAACATATTGATGAGGAACATTTGCTGCTGCATCAGAGTTGCTTTCTTCATCCCCAATACCTTCATCAGGAAATTGCTCATTAGTATCATCCGCTACATCATCTGTTGCATCAGGAATACCATTGGGGGTACTAAGAATAATGCTGTTTGTCCGTTCTTCTCGCTCATGGTAGGAGACTGGCCGCCATACAGCGACGGCCAAAGTAACCAAAGTTAAAGATCCAAGCATGATCTTATGTGGTTTTGGTAGGTTGTTGTATACCAAAGCGATAGTTTTAGCTATCTGCTGCACTAATAAAATTCCTTATCTTACTAATTCAGGCAACTCGCGTATTGTTTTGATAACTGAGTTATAAATTTCATATAGCTATCTTTGTTCAATACAATGCCGCTCCCTAAAGGATCAAGTGTCCCGATTTTTACATCAGTACCTTTAGCTACGGCGTGAATGACGGCCGGCCTGAATTGAGGTTCAGCAAAAATGCACTTTGCTTTCCGCTCAACCAATTGTGTTCGTATATGATGTAATTTTTGTGCTCCGGGCTGTATTTCAGGATTTACCGTGAAAACCCCTAATGGAGACAATTGATAATGTTTTTCAAAATAGCCATATGCATCGTGAAAAACAAAATATCCCTGTTTTCTTACAGGATTTAAAATACTAACAATATTCTTATCAGTTTGTATGAGCTGTCCATTGAATTTACGTAGGTTTACTTCTAATTGTTGTTTTTGCTGAGGGTATTGCTCAACAAGCTTATCGTATATTGCTTGAGCTGCTTTCTCTGCAATTTTGGGAGAAAGCCAAATATGCATATTATATTCACCATGGTGGTGATGTTCGTGATCAGTTTCATGTTTATGCTGATTCGATTCACTTGAATCATGATCATCTTCGCTATTTTTCAATAACAATGGCTTGATTGTTGGTAATTCAGCCAATGCCAATTGTTTATTTTTTTCAATTTTAGCTATCGGTTTCGCTAAAAATGTTTCCATATCCGGGCCAACCCAAACAACCAAATCTGCTTGATTGAGTTTCTGTACGTCCAGAGGACGTAAAGCATAATCGTGTGGAGAGGCGCCATCCGGTAACAGAACTTGCGTATCTGTTACACCATCAGCAATAGCAGCAGCAATAAAACCCAATGGACGAATAGTAGTGACGACGTCTGCCTGCGCATACCCACTAACGCCAGCAGCCAGTGCTGTTATTAGTGTAACTTTATGAAAAAATTTATGCGCGGATTTCTGTTGTTTGTGTAACATAATACCAATATCCCATGCAGTAACTTGAAGATTGTTATATTATAACATTTCAATGGTTCTGCAAGACACTTTTAACATGTCAACTATGATTAGCCTAAAAAATATTACGGTTGAGTTTAGTAGCCGCAAAGTATTAAACAATATTTCATTCAACCTCAAACAAGGAAACATCCTTACTCTGATTGGTCCAAACGGCGCCGGAAAATCAACGCTGGTTCGCGTTGTATTAGGTTTAATTCAACCGACGTCAGGCACCATCGAACACAGCCAGCAATTAAGAATAGGTTATGTCCCACAGAAATTGAACCTTGATCCAACACTGCCCCTAACAGTCAAACGTTTCATGATGCTAAGGCCCAACGTTAAATCAACAGATATCATGCCTGTATTGGAGCGAGTCAAGGCAGCCCATTTATTGAAACAACCGATGCAAAAGCTATCAGGAGGAGAAACCCAGCGGGTTTTACTTGCCAGAGCCTTGCTTAATAACCCCCAACTTCTGGTGCTTGATGAGCCAACACAAGGCGTCGACGTCAACGGGCAACTGGCACTTTATGACTTAATCAATCAGATTAGAACTGAGCTTAATTGTGCTGTGCTTATGGTATCCCATGACCTGCACTTAGTAATGGCGAAAACAGACGAAGTTTTATGCCTTAATCAACACATTTGCTGCTCTGGTACACCAGAAGTGGTGTCAATGCATCCAGAATTCATCGCAATGTTTGGCCGCCACGGAGCCGAACAACTGGCAGTTTATCGCCATCATCACAATCATCATCATGATCTGAGAGGAAAAGTTATTTTGAAAAACGGTGGGGAATCACGTCGATGATTGAATTATTACTTCCCGGTTGGCTGGCCGGTATTTTATTGGCAATTGCCGCAGGGCCGCTCGGTTCTTTTGTCGTTTGGCGCAGAATGTCCTATTTCGGAGATACTCTGGCGCATGCTTCGTTACTTGGTGTCGCTTTTGGTTTTTTACTTAATGTAAACCCATTTTATGCCGTGATTGCGGTAACAATGATATTGGCCATTATCTTAGTTTGGTTAGAAAAACGACCACAATTAGCTGTCGATACACTGTTGGGTATTCTGGCCCATAGTGCCCTGTCTTTGGGGTTAGTTGTGGTAAGTTTTATGACTAACGTACGGGTCGATATGATGGCCTATTTATTCGGTGACTTATTATCTGTCACGTATGAAGATCTTTTACTGATTGCCGCAGGAGTTGCAATTGTTGCAGGGTTGCTGACATGGCAATGGCGTGCGTTATTATCAATGACTATCAGCCAAGATCTGGCTTTTGTCGATGGGATTAAAATTCAACGCCTGCGCGTTCTGCTGATGCTGGTAACTGCTTTGACCATCGGGCTGGCAATGAAATTCGTCGGTGCGTTAATCATCACTTCCCTGCTGATTATCCCTGCTGCAACTGCCCGCCGCTTCTCGCGCACACCTGAACAAATGGCGGCTTTTGCCATTATTATCGGGATGCTTGCTGTGACGGGCGGGTTAACATTATCGGCATTTTATAACACTCCAGCCGGGCCTTCTGTTGTGCTGTGTGCCGCTATGTTATTTGCACTGAGTTTGACCCGTAAAGCAACAAACTGATCTTTATTTTATCTTCTTTAACTAGTAATACATTTAACAGCATTCAAGTCAGGGGTTATAACAAATCAGTTATAACCCTTTCTTATTCGAGTGATTGGCCTTAATTAAAGATGTTGCCAAATTTGATTTTTGGTTTATCTGTCAACAAGCAAATTTACTCATTTTCTTTACTCAATCCAAAATGCCGATAAGCATGATTGGTTGCAATTCGGCCTCGTGGTGTCCGCTGAATAAATCCTTGCTGGATCAAGAATGGTTCCAATACATCTTCTATTGTTTCCCGCTCTTCACCAATCGCTGCCGCCAAGTTATCCAGCCCAACCGGCCCACCCATAAATTTATCTATAATGGCAAGCAACAATTTGCGGTCAAGATAATCAAACCCTGCTGAATCCACGTTCAGCATATTGAGAGCCTGGGCGGCAATATCACCGTTAACAGAACCATCGCTTTTTACCTCCGCGAAATCACGCACACGGCGCAATAAGCGGTTTGTAATACGGGGAGTTCCGCGTGAGCGCATCGCAATTTGCCTTGCACCATCGTCTGAGATATTTAATCCCATATAGTGGGCGCTGCGGGAAACGATGCTTTGCAAATCGTCGACGTTATAAAATTCGAGACGCTGTACGATGCCGAATCGGTCGCGCAATGGCGAGGTTAACGAACCCGCCCGTGTCGTCGCGCCTACTAAGGTAAAGGGAGGAAGATCAATTTTGATTGAACGGGCGGCTGGCCCTTCCCCAATCATAATGTCCAGTTGATAATCTTCCATCGCGGGATAGAGGATTTCTTCCACTACCGGCGATAAACGGTGGATTTCATCGATGAACAGCACATCGTGCGGTTCCAAGTTGGTCAGCATGGCCGCGAGATCACCCGCTTTTTCCAGCACCGGCCCCGATGTTGTCCGCAGGTTAACGCCCATTTCATTCGCAACAATATTTGCCAATGTGGTTTTACCCAATCCGGGCGGGCCGAAAATCAATAAATGATCCAGTGCATCGCCACGTTGCCGTGCTGCCTGAATAAAAATTTCCATCTGTTCACAAACGTGGGGTTGCCCGACATATTCAGACAGAAATTTGGGCCGGATAGCGCGATCAATGGCTTCATCATCTTGCAAAACTTCGGCGGAAACCAGACGGTCAGCTTCAATCATCACTTAACTCCTGCAATTATAAAGCTGCACGCAGCGCTTCACGAATCAGCGTTTCACAATCTGCACCCGGTTTCGCCACTTTGCCCACCATTCTGCTGGCTTCTTGCGGTTTATACCCCAGAGATACCAGTGCAGCCGCAGCTTCCGCTTCAATATCCGCTGTGGAATTCGTTTGTTTGGTCTTTTCAGGCAAGTTGATGTCACTGCTTTGATTAAATAGATCGCCATTCAGCCCTTTGAAGCGATCTTTCATTTCTACCACCAACCTTTCAGCCGTTTTTTTACCGACTCCCGGTAATTTGACCAGTGATGCAATCGCTTCTTGCTCAATGGCCGTCACAAATTGCTGGGCAGACATGCCTGAAAGGATAGCCAGAGCCAATTTTGGCCCCACGCCATTAACTTTAATCAGTTCCCGGAAAAGAGCCCGTTCTTGCTTATCATTAAATCCATATAATAACTGGGCATCTTCACGCACGATAAATTGTGTAAATAGAATAGCTTCTTGACCAATTTCAGGCAGTTCATAAAAACAGGTCATTGGCATATGAACCTCATAACCGACACCATTAGTTTCCAATAAAACCAATGGCGGCTGTTTTTCCAACACGGTTCCTCTCAAACGCCCTATCACTGTTTACCCCCCTGAAAATAAAAATAAATCGTTCCGCTAGCTTATAGCACAAAAAAAGCTGGACGTATATCCAGCATTCAATTATTTCAAACGCCCTCGCGTTAAATTTAATCGTACATCCCCAACCCGCAGCAAATTTTGATTGAGATGACAATGCGTGATGGCGATAGCCAGAGCATCAGCGGCATCAGCCTGTGGGCTAGCCGACAATTTCAACATCGAACGTACCATGTGCTGGATCTGGCTTTTTTCAGCCGCACCTGTGCCAACCACGGTTTGTTTCACCTGACGGGCTGCATATTCAAAGACTGGAATAGCTTGGTTCGCCGCAGCAACAATTGCAACGCCACGAGCTTGCCCCAATTTCAAGGCTGAATCTGGATTTTTTGCCATGAAAACCTGCTCTATCGCAAAGGCATCTGGCTGGAATTGCGTGATGATTTCAGTCACCCCCGCATAGATTCGCTGTAAACGGCTGGGTAAATCATCTACTTTTGTTCGAATGCAGCCGCTGCCAATATAGATAAGTTGCCGTCCTTGCTGGCGAATAACGCCATATCCCGTCACTCTGGAACCGGGATCAATGCCCAGAATAATCGCCATATCGAACTATTCACCTAGTATTTACCTAGTATTCAACTAGATATGTGCCATATGATATGGGATAAAACGTTAGAGAAAGCGCTCTTACCGCAGTTTTTCAAGTTACGGCTTTGAAACCCCAATGAGGAATAAAACCCTATGGATATACAGTAGAAGCACTTTCTCTACGCTGTGAACCCTAACTTAATTACAGCAACGCTGCAACTTCATCAGAAATTTCACCATTATGGTAAACTTCTTGAACATCGTCAGAATCTTCAAGCATGTCGATCAGACGAAGTAATTTAGGTGCAGTATCTGCATCCAATTCCGCCTTGGTCGATGGGATCATGGAAACTTCAGCAGAATCCGCCTTGAAGCCCGCAGCATCCAGCGCGTCTTTAACTTCCCCGAAAGACTCTGGAGTAGTATAGACATCAATCGCGCCATCTTCATAAGTTTCAACATCATCAGCACCTGCTTCCAGTGCCGCTTCCATGACTGAATCTTCATCCAAGCCCGGTGCGTAGGAAATCACGCCTTTTTTGGTGAACAGATAAGAAACTGAGCCATCCGTACCCAAGTTACCGCCCGTTTTGGTAAACGCATGACGAACTTCAGACACAGTACGGTTGCGGTTGTCACTCAAACATTCAACCATCACTGCTGTACCACCTGGGCCATATCCTTCATAGATGATGGTTTCCATGTTATCGGCATCATCATTACCAACACCACGGGCAATTGCGCGATTCAATGTATCGCGAGTCATGTTGTTGGACAAAGCCTTATCGACTGCTGCACGCAAACGAGGGTTAGAAGCCGGATCGCCGCCGCCCAAACGCGCTGCTGTTACCAATTCACGGATAATTTTGGTGAAAATTTTACCGCGTTTTGCATCCTGCGCAGCTTTGCGGTGTTTCGTATTGGCCCATTTACTATGACCTGCCATGAAAATATCTCCGATAAAACATTTAATAAACTAAATGACAAATTCTTCAATTGCTTGCCGATTACTCCATGACTTAGTCAATTTAGCCGCTTCATCAGCCGCCATCCATTGATAAGCCAAGTGTTCTGTCAGCAAGATTTCGCGCTCTTCGGGCAACGCCAGCGAGAACCAATGCTCTTTATTGCGCGTTACTCCCGGAGCGTATCGATGTCGTAAATGCGAGAAAATCTCGTAATAAAGACTGCGTTGGCAATCCAATAACTGGAGGTTTTCACTGACGATATCAATGCCAACTTCTTCCTGTACCTCACGCAACGCAGCTTCACACGGTTTTTCATCCTGCTCTAAGCTACCTGTTACCGATTGCCAGAATTCAGGGTCATCCCGTCGCTGTAGCATAAGCACCCTTTTGCTGTTAGCAGCATAAATCATAACCAACACAGATTCAGGGCGCTTATAAGACATTATTCGCTCTCTTTTTTAGTCACAGAGATTGCCAGTTCTTCCAGTGAGGCTGGATTTGCAGGGCTTGGTGCATCAGTCATCAAGCATGCGGCCGCCGTTGTTTTCGGGAACGCGATGACGTCACGAATATTATCGGTTTCTGTCAACAACATAACGAGGCGATCCAGACCAAAAGCCAGACCTGCATGAGGTGGTGTACCGTATTTCAGCGCATTGAGCAAGAAACCGAATTTCTCTTGCTGTTCTTGTTCATTAATACCCAGAATGCGGAATACAACCTGTTGCATTTCATTGCGATGAATACGGACAGAGCCGCCACCAACTTCGTAGCCATTAATCACCATGTCGTAAGCATTTGCGATTGCTGATTCTGGTTCGTTTTCCAATTCAGCCGCTGACATATCCTTCGGCGATGTGAATGGGTGGTGCATTGCCGTCAGGCCACCTTCCCCGTTGTCTTCAAACATTGGGAAATCAATCACCCAGAGAGGCTTCCAGCTACCCAGATCTGTCATGTTCAGATCACGACCCAATTTCAGGCGCAAAGCGCCCATCGCATCAGTAACGACATTTTTCTTATCTGCACCAAAGAACAGAATATCGCCATCCTGTGCATTGGTACGGGAGAGCAAACCTTCAACCACTTCAGCAGACAGGAATTTAGCAATCGGGCTTTGCACTCCTTCCAGACCTGCCGCACGGTTGTTGACTTTCATCCATGCCAGACCTTTTGCGCCATAAATGCCAACAAATTTACCGTATTCGTCAATTTGTTTACGGCTCAATTCTGCGCCACCTGGTACACAAATGACAGCAACGCGGCCTTTTGGATTGTTTGCTGGTTCAGCGAAAACGGCAAATTCAACGTCTTTGACCAGATCAGCCACATCCACCAGTTCCAGCGGGTTACGCAAATCAGGTTTATCTGAGCCAAAACGGCGCATGGCTTCTTCGAATGTCATGATTGGGAAATTACCCAAATCAACCCCGCGCACATCCAACCATAATTCGCGGATCATTTTTTCCATGATTTCACGAACTTGCTCAGCACTCATGAACGATGTTTCAACATCGATTTGCGTAAATTCAGGCTGACGATCTGCACGCAAGTCTTCATCGCGGAAGCATTTTACAATCTGATAATAACGGTCAAAACCGGACATCATCAGCAATTGTTTAAAAAGCTGCGGAGACTGGGGCAACGCATAAAACTCACCTTTATGAACACGGCTTGGCACCAAATAGTCACGTGCGCCTTCTGGCGTTGCCTTGGTCAGCATTGGTGTTTCCACATCAAGGAAACCAGCCGCATCCATGAAACTGCGCACAAAACTGGTGATTTTTGCACGGGTTTTCAAGCGCTGGGACATTTCAGGACGACGCAAATCAAGATAGCGATATTTCAGGCGCTGCTCTTCGCTGTTATTTTGCTTGCTGTCCAGCGGCAACGGCTCAGAACGGTTAAATACAGTCAGGCTATCTGCAAAGACTTCAACCTCACCCGTTGCCATATCTTTATTGATTTGGCTGTCAGGGCGTGCTCGCACAACCCCAGTAATTTGAATACAAAATTCATTACGCAGTTCAGAAGCCTGAGTAAAGATCTCTTTCTGATCTGGGTCGAAGAATACCTGAACGATACCTTCGCGATCTCGCATATCAATGAAGATCAGACCACCCAAATCACGACGACGGTTTACCCATCCACAAAGAGTTACTTTTTGGCCTTCATGGACTCGGCTTAACTGCCCACAATAGTTAGTACGCATACAATATCCTTTTACTCAGCTCTCATGCTTTCTGCTGCGGAAATTTTGGCATTGTTCTTTTTTAGGAAGAATTGTCAAAAAAAGATGACCATTATACTGGAAATTCTCACTGGAGATAAGGCTATTACACTGTTCTTAGCAAGACAAATTTTTTGCTATCTAATAATAGTCATAGAAATTATCATTAAATCCTATGATTTTTAGCGACAGTTTTCTTTTTGGGGTTTATCATCATCCAGCCGTTTTTGGATTGGGCAATGGAGTTAAAAATGGTTAGCTCACTTTATATCGTACTGGGCGCACTATTATTGATTAAGCTATCTCTAGATGTAGTCAAGTTGAGAACGCAATATCGGGTATCCTATGGCGATGGAGGGTTTTACGAATTACAAACAGCCATCCGGGTTCATGGCAATGCCGTTGAGTATATTCCGATTTCAATGCTGTTATTGGTTATGATGGAGATGAATGGAGCAGCCGTATGGATGCTGCATATTTGTGGATTAGTATTGCTTTCTGGCCGGGTATTGCACTACTTCGGCCTGCGCCATCGTGAGATACGCTGGCGGCGCATGGGCATGGCAGCAACGTACATTTCAATGCTGATAATGATCGTTACTAACATTTATTACTTGCCATGGGAGCAAATCTTTTCTCTTTATAGCTAGGTTGCTCACCACACCTACACCCGATATTTCAAGGAATTGTTAGCTATCGGCTGACAATATGACTACTTGAAAAGTGGCATGTGTAATCATGCTCATCAATACCAATCACATGTAAGACTGTGATATCGCAACACCGCAAAGTTTTATCATTGCCCGAGGCGGTATTTTTACCGCCAGAGGGTTTCTATTGATTATCTGTTTCTGCCCTTTCCTGCATTCTGTTAGAATAGTGATTTCTTATTGTTTCAAAAATCAATTCTGTTATGTCAAATCAAGATCCTTATAATCAGCGGGACAGTCTGTTTTCTGCTCCAATTGCCAGCTTGGGTGACTGGAGCTTTGACGATCGTGTTGCCGAAGTCTTTCCTGATATGGTGAAACGCTCTATCCCCGGTTATTCCAATATTATTTCTATGATAGGTATGCTGGCAGAGCGTTTTGTAACACCAAACAGTCAAATTTATGATCTCGGTTGCTCTCTCGGTGCTGCTACGTTATCGATCCGCCGTGCCATTAGCAGCAATAGTGAAGATAATAACAAAGGCAATCGAGCCGATGGCTGCCGCATTATTGCTGTTGATAATTCATCCGCAATGGTTGAGCGCTGCCGCCGTCATATTGATTCATTCAAGGCCAATATTCCCGTCGAAGTTATTGAGCAAAATATTCTTGATACTGACATCAAAAACGCCTCCATTGTCGTACTGAATTTTACCTTACAATTTTTACATCCTGATGATCGCCAAAAGATGTTGGATAAAATCTATGCAGGATTAAAACCCGGTGGTGTTTTGGTTCTGTCTGAGAAATTCAATTTTGAAGATGAAAAAATCGGCGAATTACTGTTTAACATGCATTACGATTTCAAGCGGGCCAATGGCTACAGTGAACTGGAAATCAGCCAGAAGCGCAGCATGCTGGAAAATGTCATGCGGACAGATTCCGTTGAAACCCACAAGTCACGCCTTAAAAAAGCCGGATTCCAGCATGTCGAAGTGTGGTTCCAATGCTTCAATTTTGGGTCATTGTTGGCAGTAAAAGGAGCTGAACAATGATCGATTTCGGTAATTTTTATCAAGTGATTGCCAAAAACCATTTGAGCCACTGGCTGGAATGTCTGCCTGCACAATTGAATCATTGGCAGAGAGAGTCACTGCACGGGCAATTTAGTTCATGGCTGAAAGTGCTGGAAAAATTGCCTGATTTCCAGCCAACTCACGTTGATCTGAAAAATGGTGTCATTGCCACCCACGAACCAGACCTATCCCGCGGTGAGAAAGAGTGCATCCGCAATATACTGAAGATATTTATGCCGTGGCGCAAAGGCCCTTTTTCACTTTATGGCGTTGAAGTTGATACTGAATGGCGTTCTGACTGGAAATGGGATCGGCTTATCCCCCATATTTCTCCTTTAGAGGGCAAAACTGTACTTGATGTCGGTTGTGGCAGCGGTTATCACATGTGGCGCATGGTGGGGGAAGGTGCACAATTGGTTGTGGGCATCGATCCAACGCAGCTTTTCCTTTGCCAATTTGAAGCGGTCAGAAAATTACTGGGCAATGACCAGCGAGCCCACCTCCTGCCCTTGGGCATTGAACAATTACCCGATCTGAATGCCTTTGATACCGTGTTCTCCATGGGCGTTCTTTACCATCGCCGTTCTCCTCTCGATCATCTGTGGCAACTGAAAAATCAATTGGTATCCGGAGGGGAGTTGATTTTAGAGAGTTTGGTGATTGAAGGTGATGAGCATCAATGCCTCATTCCCGGTGAACGTTACGCGCAAATGCGAAATGTTTACTTTATTCCATCAGCCGAAATGCTGAAAGTCTGGCTGGAAAAATGTGGTTTTGTCGATGTCAGAATTGTTGATCAGGCAGTGACTACATTGGATGAACAACGCCGGACAGAATGGATGAAAACCGAATCGCTGGCTGATTTCCTTGACCCGGACGATCACAATAAAACAATTGAGGGTTATCCTGCGCCTTTGCGGGCTATTCTCATCGCACGCAAGCCATAAATATTGATGTGTGAACTGCCGCCCATGATGGTAGTTCACACATCCAATAGTCAGGTTCTATTTCTTACGCTCAACCAAGCTAATGATTCCCTTCATTGACTCGACCAGTTGCCCGTCGACACAATAGTAAGAATATTCGTCCACTTCCCGGTCATCCGAACTCATCGTCACACCTGCTTTTCTATATTTCATGGAAGATGGTTTCAGTTTTCCTGCTGAACTATGGAGTTCCGTCATACCGCACTCCAGAAACTTGCCGATGTTACTCGCTCTGATACCCGCCCCCGGCATAATAATCGGCCCTTGGCTGGCTTCAATTAATTCTTTTAGCAAAGGCAGCCCCAGTTCAGCACTTTGTTGCTGGCCGGAGGTCAAGATGCGTTTCACTCCCAACTCTGTCAGTTGTTGCAGAGCAACATGCGGGTTAAAACACATATCAAAAGCCCGGTGAAATGTCACTTCCATACTTCCGGACAATGACATCAATTGCCTCATGCGTAGGCGATCGATATGGCCTTCATCATTAAGAACCCCAAAAACCACACCGGGAAATCCCATATCGCGGATATGGGCCAAGTCGTTTTTCATCACCTCAAAATCAGCGTTGTTATAGCAGAAATCCCCTCCCCTTGGCCGCACAATTGGATGTACGGGTATCGATAACTGCTGCAGTGCTTGCTGCAATGTCCCGAAGCTCGGTGTCCCACCACCTTCTGACGGGCTTGCACTTAATTCAATGCGATCAGCCCCTGCTTTTTGGGCAGTCAAAGCACAACTTACGCTGTAACAGCAAATTTCCAGCTTTATCATTCAAAGCCCCTTAATATCACTCCGTAGTAGACAGTCCAAACAAATGGGCTTTCCAAACCATGAGCTCCCCTTGATTCAGAGGCTGCGTCTTGTCCCATTTCTTATTTTATTTCACTCCCGTTAATAACTCTGTTTCTCATACTAGCTTATCACTCTATAGTATTAGACATGATTTTCGTTTATCACAATATCGGAAGGTTCACACAATGAAACATTAAGTGAACATTTGATACAATAAATATTTAATTTTGTGATAATCACATAAATATAATATCAGGCAAATCAGCAGAACCTTATCAAACAACGCATTAAATTCCATGAAATCAATTAATTGAAAAAATATCGCGATCTCTGTCACATTAATATTTTATCGTTTGCTTTCTCACTTAACGTTGAGATTTAAAATTGGTTATAAAAAAATCCGGTGCAAATAAAATACACCGGATGATCATATCAATACTAAATAATTAAACTTTACTTACTTTATCTCATTTTTCTGTATCACTGCTGGCAACCAACAACTTATTCATTGCCTCGACCAAATCCATTCTATTTTTATTATCCTCCATCATGCTTATATGGTTACCGGAGACAGCTATTAGCCGAAGCGACATTTCGGGGATCACATCTGCCCAACCTAATGACGGTTCTATACTCTCAGATTCGGATTTTTCTCCCGCCTCTAAGTCAATAACCGGCACCGGTTCTACCGCATAAAACTGGTACAGAATTATCGGTAATGCCGACGGCTTATAATCCATAACCATTTGTGCATAACGCTCAATTTGCTCCCAACGTTTTGCAACCACGTCAGCACGCAGATTTGCCGGATATAACGCCAACTCTTGTGCTGCTTCAATAAATTGCACCATGCTTAATTCATCAATTCGTTGGTGCAATATTGCAAGTGCCTTTGCATTTTCTTTTCCGGCCTGCCAAGCAAGACCATAAAAGAAGTGATATTTGACTGACTTATGTGTTTTCTTCACAAGCGAAGGGGAATTTGTGTCAATCAGCCCGAGAAAATCAACCGCTTCTCCCGCATTCAACAACTTCTGCGCAATCACATACGCCAGTATTCCACCAGAGGAATAGCCACTAATCCGGTATGGGCCTGCCGGCAAAACATCTTTCATCATAATGATCATTCTATCGGCCAGTTTTTCTATCGTTGACATAGGCTCTTCGTTGATGGAAGGCCAGGGCAGCGCATAAATGGGATAACCAGCCTGAAGATAGCGCGCCATCAAGAAAACATAAGAATGGTCGCCCATACCTGTGGGAACAAAAAACAGCGGCAAACCGACTCCCTCTGTTCGTATTGGTACAGCGCAACTTTGTGGCTCGGACAGTGAGTCAGAGGTGATTTTCATCGCCAATTCAGCCAATACCGGAAACTGAAACAACGCATTCAACGTGAGGATAATGCCCTGATTGGCAGCCAAATTGATCATTTGCGAGGCAAGCAACGAATGTCCGCCCAAATCAAAGAAGTTGTCATGGCGGCTGATTTGTTCAATGGACAATAATTCAGACCAAATTGCTGCCAACATTATTTCAACCTTTCCTCGGGGGGCCACATAAGCCTGACGTGCAAATGCTTCACCGTCTGGCATCGGCAATGCCCTACGATCTAATTTGCCGTTAGAGGTCAATGGAAAAGCCTTCAAATGCACGAAAGCCGCCGGCACCATATAGTCTGGCAAAAGCGCACTAAGATGGGTACGCAAGCGATTTGCCAAGTCCATACTGTCTTCTGCGACGACATAAGCCACCAGCCTTTTGTTTCCTCCTTCTTCTTGTACCAACACCACGGCATCACTGACAGCCGGATATTCTCTCAATCGAGCCTCGATTTCCCCCAATTCAATGCGAAAACCTCGGATTTTCACCTGATGGTCATTGCGCCCCATAAACTCCAGATTGCCATCGGGCAGATAACGGGCCAAATCCCCGGTGCGATACATCCGTGCATCCGGCTTATTGCTGAATGGATCGATAAGAAAACGTTCCGCCGTCAATTCGGGGCGATTCAGATAGCCACGCGCGACGCCAACGCCACCAATATACAGTTCGCCCACTGCTCCCAACGGAACCGGCTGCCCTTCCGTATCCAACAGATAAATCCGAACATTGTCGATGGGTCGCCCGATAGGCAGTTTGTCGATTGCTGCATAATCTGCCGGGCAGTGCCAAACCGTGGCACAGATTGTTGCTTCGGTCGGGCCATAAACATTGGACAATGAGAACCGGTCACTTAGGGACTGAAAGAGTGCCGGATCGGGGGTTTCTCCCCCCAATATCAAGGTCAGTTTGAGTGTGGAGGCGGATAATTCATCAGAAATGCCCCGCAATAAGGACGGCGTCAGGGAAGCATGCGTCACGGCATTCGTTTCCAGATATTGCCAAAGGCCACGCGGATCCTGGCGTACCGTCTCGTTTGGAATAACCAGACAGGCACCACAACCCAATGCCATCATGATTTCCCAGGCACTGACATCAAATCCCAATGAAGCAAACTGCAATACCCTGCTGGTACTGCCAAGATTAAACCGCTTGATGAGGAAAAGTGTCAGATTGACCCAGCCTTGATGTTCAACCATTACCCCTTTCGGTATTCCGGTTGAACCGGAAGTATAAATGACGTAGGCCAAATGCCGTGATGTCAAGCCGATTATCCGTGGGTTGTTGTCCGGCTGCGCAGGCACAATATTCGGATCAAGTACCGTCCGCCCTGCCAGAGCTGTTTTTCCCAGTGCGCTAAGCCCAACATTATCGGCCAACACCAGCACCGGATCGGCATCCGCCAAATTTTGTGCCAGACGCTCACCTGAGTAAGCCGGATCCAGCGGGACATAAGCTCCACCGGCTTTTAATACTGCCAACAATCCCACGACCATCGCCGGTGACTTTGACACACAAATCACCACCCGCTGCTCCGGCCCGACACCCAATGCAATCAATTGATGAGCCAGCCGATTGGCACGGGCATTCAATTCTGCATAACTGAGATGCTGCTCCTCATAAACTAAGGCAATGGCTTCCGGTTTATTCTCTGCTTGCTGCTCAACTAACTGATGAATACATAATGATTCAGGATAGGGAACTGCCGTCGCGTTCCAGTTTTCCAGCAATAACCGGCGCTCTGATGGAGGCAGGATATCGATATCCCTGAGTCGCTGCTGGGGCATTGCTGCCATCATCTGCAACACGTTATGCAAATAACCGATATGTCTTTCTATTGTTTGTTGATCGAACAAAGCGCTGGCATAACGCAATTCGCCGACTATCTTGTCTTCCCTTTCATACAAATTGAGTTCGAGATCAAATTTAACAACCTTTAAGTCTCTCTCAATCGGTGACACCGTCACTCCCGGCAGTTCCCAATCCATACTTTCATTATTCTGCCAGGCAAATATCACCTGAAATAACGGCGTATGCGCCAATTGACGGGGTGGCTGCACAATGTCTACCACCTGTTCAAACGGCAAATCCTGATGTGTCTGTGCTGCCAAGGTGGTTTTCCGAACCTGCACCAGCAATTCTGCGACGGTCAGTTCACTTGAGATATCCAGACGCAAGGCCAGTGTATTCACAAAAAACCCAATTAACGATTCTACTTCCTGACGACTACGGCCAGCGCTGGGAGTCCCGATGACAATATCTGTCTGGCCGGACAGGCGGGATAACACTACCGCCCAAGCGGACAACAGCGTCATAAATATTGTCGTGCCGTGCTGACGACTCAGGCGTTTCAATGCTGTGGTTAAATCCTTATCCAGATTGATCGGTAAACTCCGCCCGATAAATGATTGTTCCACCGGGCGGGGGCGATCGGTCGGCAAATCCAACAACACCGGCACGCCAGCCAACACCGTACGCCAATAATCAGACTGTGCCTTAATACGCTCAGAGGAAAACCATTGGCGCTGCCAAACGGCATAATCCGGATACTGAATAGCCAACGGAGGTAAGGGATTGTGCAGCCCAGCGAGATAAGCAGCATAGAGTATGTTTAATTCCCGTATCAATATAGGGAATGACCATCCGTCAGAGACAATATGGTGTTGTGTCAGTAAAAACTGATAGTCGTCATCCGCAAGCCGAATCAGCATTGCCCGAATCAGCGGGCCACGGTTGAGTTCAAAAGGCGCAGAACTGGCTTCAAAATACAATTGTTCCAGTGTAGCTCCCGCATTCGCCTGTTTACGCAAGTCATGCAAGGACAGTGGTATCCCAAAATCTGCCGCCAACAACCTTACCTGTGGCTGGCCGTCAACAGAAACAAAGACGGAACGCAAAGCTTCATGTCGGGAAAATAACGTGTTCAATGCCTGTTGCCACGCGGTTCGATCCAGAGTGCCGCGCAAACGCAGTGCAATTGAAATATGGTACGTTTCACTGACACCATCAAGTTGAGCCAAAAACCACAAGCGCTGTTGGGCAAATGACAATGGCAATATACCTTCACGGGAAACGGGTTGGATGGCAGGCAATAGACGATTGTTTTGTGTTTCACGCTGAATATCGATCGCCTTCGCTAATTCGGCCAATAGTGGGGTATTAAACAACACAGACAATGGCAATTCAGCGCCAAGTCCCATTATCCGGTTTATCAGCCGTACCGCCAGCAACGAATGTCCTCCCAGAGCGAAGAAATTATCGTGCCGGCTAATGTGTTCAACACCTAACACATCACGCCAAATAGCCGCCAACGCAGTTTCAGTTTCGCCCTGAGGTTCAGCATAAATCTGGCGGGCAAAGGCTTTATTGTCTGGCGCAGGCAGGGCGTTGCGGTCCAATTTTCCATTCGGGGTCAATGGGAAAGACGGCAGGCACACGAAAGCTGCCGGTATCATGTAATCTGGTAAAATCGCACTTAAATGTGCACGCAGACTATTCGCCAATGCCTCTTCCAGCTCTGCTACACCTTCCGGTTCTACCACAATATACGCGACCAGTTGTTTTTCTATCCCCTCTCCCAGCACCAGCACCACAGACTCACGCACTGACGGGAATTCGCTCAGACGAGCCTCGATTTCCCCCGGCTCTATCCTGAATCCACGAATTTTCACCTGTTGATCATTGCGGCCCAGAAACACCAGATTGCCGTCAGGCAAATAACGCGCCATATCTCCGGTACGATACATGCAGGCATCCGGCTTGTTATTGAACGGATCGATAAAGAAACGTTCAGCGGTTAATTCCGGGCGGTTCAAATATCCCCGGGCAACCCCGTCTCCGCCTATATAGATCTCCCCTACCATGCCCAATGGCACAGGTTGAGCATTATCATCCAGCAAATAAATCCGTGTATTTGCCGTCGGGCGCCCAATAGAGACCACTTTCCCCTGATAGTCTGGCGGACAACGCCAACTTGTTGCACACACCGTCGCTTCGGTTGGGCCATAATCATTGAACAGTGTAACTCGTCCGCATAGTTCCTTCAGTAACGCCGCGCTGGGGGCTTCACCTGCCAGTATCAAGGTCGGTTTTGCTGTCAGTGGAGGGAAATCGGAAATGCCCTGTAGCAGGGATGGTGTCAAGAAAGCATGAGTGACTGATTTTTCTTCCAGATACTGCCAAAGACAACGCGGATCCTGACGAACCGCATCGTCGGGGATAATCAAACACGCACCACCACTTAACGCTGTCATGATTTCCGATACACTGGCATCAAACCCTAATGATGCAAACTGCAATACCCTGCTGGTTTCATCAACATTAAACCGATTGATTTGGGCGAAAGCCAAATTCACGACGCTTTGATGTGCCACCATCACTCCTTTAGGAACGCCGGTTGAACCCGAGGTATAAATGACATACGCCAGATGTTTCGCTGTTAATCCCGTTATTTCTGGGTTACTGTCCGGCTGTGTCGGCAAACAATTTGGGTCAAATACCGTTCTTCCTGCCAGTGCCTGTTCACCCAACGCCATGCGGCCAACATTATCTGCCAGCACAAAAACCGGATCGGCATCCATCATACTCAGCCCCAAGCGCTCGCCAGAATAAATCGGGTCCAACGGCACATACACCCCACCAGTTTTCAAAACCGCCAGCAAACCCACTATCATGGCGGGTGATCGTGATACACAAAGCACAACCCGCTGCTCTGGAACAATCCCTGACACAATAAGCTGATGTGCCAACCGGTTCGCGTGGGCATTCAATTGCGCATAACTGAAATGTTGATTCTCATACACCAAGGCCACGGCTTCTGGCGTTTTCGTCACCTGCTGTTCGAATAACTGATGGATGCACATCTCTGTCGGATAAACGGCGTCAGTTTCGTTCCACGTTGTCAGCAACAGCCTGCGCTCTGTTTCCGGCAGGATATTCAGTTCCTTGACGGGCATATCTGGTGCACGCTCTAACGCTTCAACCAGACTTTCCAATGCCTGTCGCATATAACCCCAGATCCGTTCCGGAGCAAACGGCTGGACTATCTGAGCCGTCAGTCCCAAGGCGTCGCCAAAATCCTCGACGGATAACGCCAACGGATAATTCGTCCGTTCCTGTGCTCCCAGAAATTCAATTCCTTTTATCAATTCATTCGATGTGATCGGCAAAGCATTATGCCGATAATTCAACAAGGCACTAAAGAGTGGAATGTTGTTGTCAATGCCACTGCACTTTTGGGCCAACGCCAGCGAAGCATGTTCATGCACCAATAATTCCGCCAATCGAGTATGGGCAGTCTGCGCGCTGTTCCGTACTGACGTATCATTCATATCCAACCGCAACGGCAACGTATTGATAAACAGACCCATGCCATTATCGGCACCTTCTCCTGCTGCCATGCGCCCGAACAGCACAGTGCCGAATACCACTTTCTCCTGTCCGCTGATACGCGACAACACTTGTGCCCAGGCCAGATGGCACAACGCAGCCAGACTGACGCCCAGGCTTTTGGCCTGATTGCGCAGACGCGCATTCAGCGCAGTCGGCAGCATCCGGTGAAAATCAGCAACCTGTGAACCATCACGATATACCTCCGCCAAACCGAACGGCAAAGTAGGCTCTTCCACATCTGCCAGCATGTTGGAAAAGAAACGGATATGCTCTGCTTCACTGATACCCAAACGTGCTTGCGCCACCGAATTACGAAATGGCGTTGGCGCTGGCAAGCTGGCTTCCTGTCCATTCAGACAGGCCAGAACTTCACGGTGCATGATCTCCATCGTTGTGTGATCACCAATCAGATGATGCAACAATTGCAGGACAATCCAGCGACCATCCGCTTCTTGTGCCACAACAAAACGCAATAACGGGGCTTGATTGAGATCGAGACGGTAATGGCGGGGATTAAAACGCCGGGATAATTGCTCATGGACAGACCCGTCAGCCGGATTTAGCTTCAACTCCAGCACCGATAAGGCAGCCTGCCGCCAAACAACCTGCACCGGCGCAGAGAGCGCCTGCCAGAGAAAGGCAGTACGCAAAATATCGTGCCGGTTGATCACTTGCTGCACAGCCACTAAATAACGATCTAATAACGCCCGCTCGGCAAACGCCATTTGTGCCACCAACAGATACGGGTCGCCTTCATGCGCCAATAAATGGTGAAACAAAATCCCGTCCTGCAACGGGGACAGCGGGTAAATATCCTGAATATTCGCCATACCATCCGGCATTTGCCCGACAATGTGGTCAATTTCCGCCTGAGTCAAATCAACCAGCGGAAGCATCGCGGGCGTCAATGCCGTTAGCTCAGGGGTAATGACATTTGTCGGTATCGCTACCGTTTGATACTGACTCAATGTTTTCGCCAGATTTGACAGCACCGGCGACTGAAACAGATCACGCACTGCCAGTGTCAATCCCCGTTGGCGCAAGCGTTCAATCATCCGCACCGCCAGCAGGGAATGGCCGCCCAAGACAAAGAAATTATCGTATCGGCTGATCTGTGCCATGCCCAGCAATTCCCCCCAAATCGCCGCCAATACCGTTTCGGTTTCGCCTTGAGGTGCCGCATAAATCTGACGGGCAAAAGCCTCACAATCTGGCATCGGCAGTGCATGGCGATCCAATTTTCCATTCGGAGTCAATGGGAAACGCTCCAGACGCACAAAGGCTGCCGGTATCATGTAATCCGGCAAAGTCGTACTTAAATGTGTACGCAGGGTATTTACCAGTTCTTCATAAGTTGTCTCGATGACATTGGTTTCTGCGACAATACGCGTTTCTGTTACAATACTGGCTTCCGCGATGATATAAGCCACCAGCCGTTTTTCCTGTCCATCCCCCAACACCCGCACGGTGGCTTCACGCACCGCAGGATGTTCTGCCAATCGAACCTCAATTTCCCCCAGCTCAATGCGAAAGCCGCGGATTTTCACTTGCTGGTCATTACGGCCCAAAAATTCCAGATTACCGTCAGGTAAATAACGGGCTAAATCGCCACTGCGATACATCCTTGCATCCGGTTTATCACTGAAAGGATCGATCAGGAAGCGTTCAGCCGTTAATTCAGGGCGATTGAAATAGCCACACGCAACCCCGTCTCCCCCAATATACAATTCCCCGACTGCCCCCAACGGCACGGGTTGCCGCTCGGCATTCAGCAAATAAACCCGTGTGTTGGCAATGGGACGTCCAATCGGAACGTTCGTCACTTCCTGTCCGAGGCTCTGAATTGCATACGTAGTGGTAAAAGTCGTCCCTTCTGTGGGGCCATAACCATTCAAGAGCTGTTGGGGAGGACTCGCCTTTAATACGTCACGGATAACATGGGGATCAAGGGCATCGCCACCCACAATCAGGCATTTGATCTGCGGTAGCACCGGAGACAGTGCCATAGCTAACTGGTTGAACAAGCCAACAGTCAGCCACATTACCGTGATACCGTAGGTTTCTAACGCATGGACTAATTCGGCCGGAGTCAACAATGTATGATGATCGATGACGACCATTGTTCCCCCGTTGAGCAACGGGGACCAAATTTCAAACGTACTGGCATCAAACGCCGGGTTTGCCATAAAGGCAACCCGATCATCCTGCCCAATGTCTGCATAGCCATTATTGATAACCAACCGAACCACGGCACGATGTGGAACCAGAACACCTTTCGGGGTTCCGGTTGAGCCTGAGGTATACATGATATAAGCACAATCGGCACTGGAGCGCGGCACATCAGGATTAATGCAACTGTGCCCGCTGTCCATCTGTTGCTCATTTGTAAGGCAAAGCAACGCTACAGGTGCATCCGTCGGGATATCCGTAATCAACAAGCAGGCGGCTGAATCCCTGATTAATTCCTGTTTCCGCTCATCCGGCAAATCGGGATCAATCGGGACATAAACGGCACCGGCTTTCAGCACAGCCAATTGCGCCACGACCAGCGCTACAGAACGTTCAAATTGCAGTGCAACATGCTGACCCGCACAGATCCCCTGCTTGATAAGCTGATGAGCCAGCCGATTGGCACGGGTATTCAATTCGGTATAACTGAGAATACCCTCTTGATGCACCAATGCTGCTGCATGAGGGGTTTTCTCTGCCTGCCGCTCAAATAGCTGATGAATGCACATTTCCGCCGGATAGACAGCGTCTGTCTCGTTCCACGTTGCCAACAGCAGCCTGCGCTCTGTTTCCGGCAAAATGTCCAGTTCCCTAACCGGGACGCCCGGCGCATTCTCCAACGCTGCCACCAAACTCTCCAAAGCCTGTTGCATATAGCCACAGATCCGTTCCGGTTCAAACGGCCGGACTATCTGAGCAGTCAGCCCCAAAGATTCACCGAAATCCTCTATCGACAGCACCAACGGATAGTTCGTCCGTTCTTGCGCCCCCAAAAACTCAATTCCCTCCATCAACGTTTTCGACGTGGTTGATACGCTATTATGCCGATAATTCAACAGGGCACTAAACAGTGGAATATTATTGTCAATGCCGCTGCACTTCTGGGCCAACGCCAGCGACGCATGTTCATGCACCAATAATTCAGCCAGCTTGGTATGGGCAATCTGCACACTGTTCCGTACTGAGACATCATTCATATCCAGCCGCAGCGGCAACGTATTGATAAACAGCCCCATGCCATTATCGACACTTTTTCCTGCTGCCATGCGCCCGAACAGCACAGTGCCGAATATCACTTTTTCCTGTCCACTAATGCACGACAGTACTTGCGCCCAAGCCAGATGACACAATGCAGCCAGACTGACGCCCAGATTTTTGGCCTGATTGCGCAGACGCACATTCAGCGCAGGCGGCAGCATTCGGTGAAACTCAGTGACTTGTGAACCATCGCGATACACTTCCGTCAAACCGAACGGCAAAGTGGGTTCTTCCACGTCTGCCAGCATTTCGGTAAAAAATCGCGTGTGCTCTGCTTCACTGACACCCAAACGTGCTTGCGCCACCGAATTGCGGAATGGCTCCGGTGTCGGCAGGCTAGTTTCCTGTCCATCCAGACAGGCCAGAACTTCACGGTGCATGATCTCCATCGTTGTGTGATCACCAACCAGATGATGCAACAATTGCAGGACAATCCAGCGACCATCCGCTTCTTGTGCCACGACAAAACGCAATAACGGGGCTTGATTGAGATCGAGGCGGTAATGGCGGGGATTAAAGCGTCGGGCCAATTGCTGCTCGACCGGCCCGTCAGCCGGGTTTAGGTTCAACTCCAGCACCGATAAGGCAGCCTGACGCCAAACCACCTGCACCGGTACAGAAAGTTCCTGCCAGAGAAAGGCGGTACGCAAAATATCGTGCCGGTTAACCACTTGCTGCACAGCCGCTAAATAACGATCTAATAACGCCCGCTCGGCAAACGCCATTTGTGTCACCAACAGATAAGGATCGCCTTCATGGGCCAATAAATGGTGAAACAAAATCCCGTCCTGCAACGGGGACAGCGGGTAAATATCCTGAATATTCGCCACACCACCCGGCACTTGCCCGACAATGTGGTCAATCTCCGCCTGAGTCAAATCAACCAACGGCAGCATCGCAGGCGTAATCATTGTGGTATCCGGGGTAATGATATTGGCGGGTATCAAGACCGACTGGTGCTGTCCCAGTGTTTGGGCCAAAGCTGACAGCACCGGCGACTGAAATAAATCACGGATCCCCAGTGTCATTCCCCGTTGATGCAAGCGTTCAATCATCCGCACCGCCAGCAGGGAATGGCCGCCCAAGGCAAAGAAGTTATCGTACCGGCTGATATGTTCAATACCCAATACTTCACGCCAAACGGCAGCCAACATGATTTCGGTTTCCCCTTGTGGCAACTCATAATTCTGACGGGCAAACGCTTCAATGTCTGGCTCAGGCAATGAGCGGTGATCGAGTTTGCCATTTGGCGTGAGTGGGAAAGCCTCTATACACACAAAAGCTGACGGGATCATATAATCCGGCAAAATAGCGCTTAAATGGGCACGCAGATTATTCGCCAATTCCTTATCCGCATCTGTGACAACATAAGCCACCAGCCGTTTATCCGATTCTTCCTCCTGAACCAACACCATAGCCTCACGCACGGCCGGATATTCTCTCAATCGAGCCTCAATCTCCCCCAATTCAATGCGAAAACCTCGGATTTTCACCTGATGGTCATTACGCCCCATAAACTCCAGATTGCCGTCAGGTAAATAACGGGCTAAATCCCCGGTGCGGTACATCCGTGCATCCGGCTCATTGCTGAATGGGTCGATAAGAAAACGTTCCGCCGTCAATTCGGGGCGATTCAGATAGCCACGCGCGACACCAACGCCACCAATATACAGTTCGCCCACCGCTCCCAACGGTATCGGCTGCCCTTCCGTATCCAACAGATAAATCCGGGTATTGTCGATAGGTCGCCCAATAGGCAGTTTGTCGGTTGCTGAATAATCTGCCGGGCAGTGCCAAACCGTAGCACAGATTGTTGCTTCGGTCGGGCCATAAGCATTGGACAGTGAGAGCCGGTCACTTAGGGCCTGAAAGAGTGCCGGATCGGGGGTTTCTCCCCCCAATATCAAAGTCAGTTTGAGCGTGGGCGCGGACAATTCAGTAACACCCCGTAATAAGGACGGCGTCAGACAAGCATGCGTCACGGCATTCGTTTCCAGATATTGCCAAAGACCACGCGGGTCCTGACGTACCGTCTCATTTGGAATAACCAGACAAGCACCACAACCCAATGCCATCATGATTTCCCAAGCACTGGCATCAAACCCCAATGAAGCAAACTGCAATACCCTGCTGGTACTGTCAAGATTAAACCGGTTTATTTGGAATAGCGTCAGATTAACCCAGCCTTGATGTTCAACCATCACTCCTTTCGGTGTTCCGGTTGAACCCGAGGTATAAATGACGTAAGCCAAATGCCGTGATGTCAAACCGGTTATCCGTGGGCTGTTGTCCGGCTGCGCAGGCACAATATTCGGGTCAAGTACCGTCCGCCCTGCCAGAGCTGTTTTTCCCAGTACGCTAAGCCCAACATTATCGGCCAACACCAGTACCGGATCGGCATCTGCCAAATTTTGTGCCAGACGCTCACCTGAATAGGCCGGATCCAGCGGGACATAAGCTCCACCGGCTTTTAATACTGCCAACAATCCCACGACCATCGCCGGTGACCTTGACACACAAATCACCACCCGCTGCTCTGGCCCGACGCCCAATGCAATCAACTGATGGGCCAGCCGATTGGCACAGGCATTCAATTCTGCATAACTGAGGTGCTGCTCCTCATAGACCAAGGCAATGGCTTCCGGTTTATTCTCTGCTTGCTGCTCAACTAATTGATGAATACACAATGATTCAGGATAGGGAACTGCCGTCGCGTTCCAGTTTTCCAACAATAATTGGCGCTCTGAAGGAGGCAGGATATCAATGTTTCTCAGCAGTTGCCGGGGAGCCGCTGCCATTTTCTGCAATGCCTGAGACAAGTAACTGAGATGGCGTTCAATTGTCCCGCGATCAAACAAGGCCGAGGCATAATTCAACATGCCGACAATCCGGTCACCTTCCTCAGACAGCGTCAGTTCAAGATCAAACTTGGCAACATCTGGTGTTTGCTCAATCGGTGATACGTCGAGTCCCGGCAATTTCCACTCCGAACGCTCATTGTTTTGCCAGGCAAACATCACTTGAAACAGCGGGGAGTGCGTCAACTGACGAGGCAGCTGCACAATTTCCACTACCTGCTCAAAGGGCAAATCTTGATGCGCCTGTGCCGCCAACGCGGTTTTGCGAACTTGTGCCAACAATTCTGCAACGGTCAATTCACTTGAGATATCCAGACGCAATGCCAGCGTATTCACAAAGAAGCCGATTAAGGGTTCAATTTCCTGACGGTTACGGCCTGCACTTGGGGTGCCGATGACAATATCTGTCTGACCGGAAAGACGGGATAATACCAGTGACCATGCAGAGAGCACGGTCATAAATAATGTGACCCCGTTTTGTGCGCTCAGCTGTTTCAGGGCTGCGGTGAGTTCCGCATCCAGCGTAAGCGGTATGGTTTGTCCGCTAAAGGATTGTTCCACCGGACGGGGGCGATCGGTCGGCAAATCCAGTAAAACAGGTGCGTCCGCCATCACCGCACGCCAATAATCCGATTGCATCCGGATGTGTTCAGAGGAAAGCCATTGATGTTGCCAGACGGCATAATCCGGATATTGAAGCGCCAGTGGAGGTAAAGGATCGGGATCTCCGGACCGATACGCCGTATAGAGGGCACTCAATTCCCGCGCAAGTACATTTAACGACCAGCCATCAGCAACAATATGGTGCTGAGTCAGCAAAAAATGATAGTCATCATCCGACAACCGGATAAGCATTGCCCGAATCAACGGGCCACGGCTGAGTTCAAAGGGTTCAGATGCCGCCTTTGTGCATAACTGATCAAATACCATTTTGACATCCGGCTCCCCGCGCAAATCATGCTGGGCCAATGGCAATGTTGCATCAGTTGGCAGCAGTTGGATTTGCGGCTGGCCGTCAACAGAAATAAATACGGAACGCAAGGCTTCATGGCGGGCAAACAAGGTATTCAACGCTTGCTGAAAGGCCGTAATATCAAGCTGACCACGCAAGCGTAAGGCAATGGGGATATGGTAAGTTTCGCTCATCCCCTCAAACTGAGTCAGCAGCCACAGGCGTTGTTGGGCAAATGACAATGGCAATAGCCCTTCACGGGAAACTGCGGTTATCACCGGTAATACGTTGTTTTGTGCATCAAGCCCATTTTGAATTTCTTCTGCCAGAGCAGCCAAAGACGGTGTATTAAACAGTGCCGACAATGGCAATTCCGCTCCCAAGCCTGTTATCTGGCTTGCTATCCGGTTCATTAGCCTTACCGCCAGCAGGGAATGGCCCCCCAAGGCAAAGAAATTATCGTGTCGGCTGATTTGCCCAATGCCCAGTAATTCACACCAAATTGCCGCCAATGCAGTTTCCGTTTCTCCTTGTGGAGGTTCGTAACGCTGGCGGACGAACGCTTTACTATCCGGCTCAGGCAATGAACGATGATCCAGCTTGCCGTTCGGCGTTAGCGGGAATGATGCCAGACGTACAAACGCTGCCGGGATCATATAATCCGGCAGGACACGGCTCAAATGTGCATGCAAACTCTTCGTCAATTCTGCGTCCATTGCTTCTTCTGCTACAACATACGCTACCAGCCTTTTGTCCTGCCCTTCTCCTTGTGCCAGCACCACGGCGTCACGCACCAACGCATGTTCCCTCAAGCGGGCTTCAATCTCTCCCGGCTCAATGCGGAAACCACGAATTTTCACCTGCTGATCGTTACGCCCCAGAAACTCCAGACTGCCGTCCGGCCGGTAACGGCCTAAATCCCCGGTGCGGTACATCCTCGCCGCAGGCTTATCACTAAACGGATCAACAAGGAAGCGTTCCGCCGTCAGTTCAGGGCGATTCAAATACCCTCGTGCCACACCTGCCCCGCCCACATACAATTCACCAACCGCCCCCAACGGCACGGGCCGGGCATCATCATCCAGTAAATACAACGTTAAATCCGCAATACGCTGCCCGATAGGGCTGGTTGCCTGCTCCACATCTTGTTGGTTCATTACCCGATAAGTCACATGTACTGTCGTCTCGGTGATGCCATACATGTTTACCAATTGGGGAGATATTTCACCGCGCAAGCGATACCACGGCAGCAATATACCGGGATCAAGAGTTTCACCGCCAAAAATGACGTAACGCAGCTGATCCGGCAATGGATTGCTGGCATAACTGGCAATAAAGGCTTTAAACGCACTCGGTGTCTGATTCAACACGGTGATCCCATGCCGGCATACCCATTGATGGAACGCCTGTGGTGAACGGGCTGTTTCGTGTGGAACCAACACCAGTTTGGCACCGTAGCGTAACGCGCCCCATAATTCCCATACCGAGAAATCAAAAGAGAGGGAATGAAACAAACACCAGACATCTTGCCGGGTAAAGTGATACCAAGCTTGTGTCGCATCGAATAACCGTAGGATGTTGCGATGCTCAACCATAACGCCCTTCGGAGTACCGGTTGAACCCGAGGTATAAATAACGTAAGCCAAATGCCCTGCTGTTAATCCGGCCACTTGCGGGTTACTGCCCGGCTGATCAGGCGAAATATTCGGGTCAAGTACTGTCCGCCCTGCCAGTGCGTGTTCACCCAATGCTTTCTGCCCAATGGGATCAGCCAGTACAATAGTGGGGTCAGCATCTGCCAGAATATGGGCCAGCCGGTCACTGCTATAAACGGGGTCCAGAGGCACGTAGGCACCGCCTGATTTCAATATTGCCAATACCCCCACCACCATAGCGGATGATCGGGAGACACAAAGCGCTACCCGTTGCTCCGGTTCAATGCCCAGCGTAATCAACTGATGCGCCAGTCTGTTGGCACGGATATTTAATTCTGCATAACTGAGGCTCTGTTCATGGCATACCAACGCTATCGCATCAGGGGTTTCTTTCGCGTGCTGTTCAAACAATTGGTGGATACATTCTGCCTCAGAATGCAACGTTTCTGTCGTGTTCCAAGTGGTCAACAACAAACTGCGCTCGCGCTCCGGCAGAATATCTAATTCCCGAACTGGCCTATTTGGTGTGAATTCCAGTGCGGCTGCCAAACTTTCCAGTGCCTGCTGCATGTAGCCGCATATTTGCTCCGGATCAAACGGATGGACGACCTGAGCCGTCAATCCCAATGCATCACCAAAATCCTCCACGGACAAAACAAAGGGATAGTTGGTTCGCTCCTTCAATTCCAGTAATTCAACGCCGTTTATCAACGCATTCAGCGCTGCTGACGCATCATTATGCCGATAATTCAACAAGGCACTGAAAAGAGGAAGCGTGCTGTCAACCCCGCTGCATCGCTGGGCCAAAACCAATGATGCATGTTCATGGGTTAAAAGTTCAGCCAACTGAGTATGGGCTGACTTCACGCTGTCCTGCACCGACGAACCATCCATATCCAATTGTAAAGGCAAGGTATTGATAAACATGCCCATGCCATTGCCGGTTCCTTCTCCTGCAACCATGCGACCGAGCAGTACCGTACCGAATACGACTTTTTTCTGCCCACTGGTACGCGCCAGAACCTGTGCCCATGCCAAATGACACAATGCCGCCAGACTAACGCCCAGATACTGGGCCTGAGCGCGCAGGCGGGCATTCAATGCCGGTGCCAGCATTCGGTGGGATTCGGTGACCTGTGAACCATCACGATGTACCTCCGCCAAACCGAACGGCAATGTAGGTTCTTCCACATCTGCCAGCATATCGGTAAAAAATCGCGAGTGCTCTGCTTCACTACCCCCCAAACGTGCTTGCGCTACCAAATTGCGAAACGGCATCGGTGCCGGCAGGCTGGCTTCCTGTCCATCCAGATAGGACTTAACGTCACGGTGCATCATCTCCAACGTTGTATGGTCGCCAATCAAATGGTGCAGCAATGCCAAGACAATCCAACGGCCATCTGCTTCCTGTGCCATGACAATACGCAATAACGGCGCCTGATTGAGAACAAGGCGATAATGACGGGAATCGAAACGTTGCACTAACTGCTCACTGACAGATCCATCTGCCGGAGCCAAATTCAATTCCAGTACGGATAAGGGAGCATGACGACAGACAACCTGCACCGGTACAGAAAGCCCCTGCCAGAAAAAAGCGGTGCGTAAAATGTCATGCCGGTTAATCACCTGTTGCAGGGCCGCTAAATAACGATCCAGCAAAGCCCGATTCTCAAAGGCCATTTGGAGGGTCAATAAATACGGATCACCTTCGTTTGCCAGTAAATGATGGAACAAAATACCGTCCTGCAACGGGGATAAAGCGTAGATATCCTGAATATTCGCCAACCCTCCCGGCACCTGTGCCACAAGACAATCAATGTCAGTCTGGGTCAGATCAATCAGCGGCAACATTGCCGGAGTCAGCGTTGTCGCATCAGGTGTTATCACATTAGCCGGTATGACTTCCCTCTCTTGCTGTTCCAGTGTTTGTGCCAGTTCTGACAACACCGGTAACAAAAACAGATTGCGTATTGCCAGTGTTATCCCTCTTTGATACAAGCACTCGATGACCTTCACCGCCAATAAAGAATGCCCGCCCAAGGCAAAAAAATTGTCATGCCGGCTGATTTGTTCTATGCCCAGCAATTCACTCCAAATTGCCGCCAATACCGTTTCTTTTTCACCTTGTGGAGCCTCATAGAGCTGGCGGGCAAACGCTTCACTATCCGGTGCTGGCAACGCACCGCGATCCAATTTACCGTTAGGGGTTAAAGGGAAAGCATCCAAACGCACAAAGGCCGTCGGCATCATGTAATGCGGTAAAATGGCACTCAAATAGGTGCGTAAGTTATTCGCTAGATTTTTATCAGCATCTGCCACCACATAAGCCACCAGCCGTTTATCCGACTCTTCCCCCAGAGCCAACACTGCCGCCTCACGCACGGCCGGATATTCCCTCAGCCGGGCTTCAGTTTCCCCCAGCTCAATGCGAAAACCTCGAATTTTCACCTGATGGTCATTACGCCCCATAAACTCCAGATTGCCGTCAGGTAAATAACGGGCCAAATCCCCGGTGCGGTACATCCGTGCACCCGGCTTATTGCTGAATGGATCGATAAGAAAACGTTCCGCCGTCAATTCGGGGCGATTCAGATAGCCACGCGCGACGCCAACGCCGCCAATATACAAATCACCCACCGCTCCCAACGGAACCGGTTGCCCTTCTGTATCCAACAAATAAACCCGTGCATTGTCGATGGGACGCCCGATAGGCAGTTTGTCGGCTGCTGAATAATCTGCCGGACAGTGCCAAACTGTGGCGCAGACCGTGCCTTCGGTTGGGCCATAAGCATTGAACAGTAAGACCTGGCCACTTAAGGCCTGAAATAGTGCCGGGCTGGGCGTTTCACCGGCCAGTATCAAAGTCAGTTTTATCGTGAGGGCGGGGAGATCTAAAATACCCCGTAATAGGGAGGGTGTCAGGCAAGCATGGGTTACCGCTTTCGTTTCCAAATATTGCCAAAGGCAACGCGGATCTTGGCGCACCCTATCGTTTGGAATAACCAAGCAGGCACCACTGCCCAATGCCATCATAATTTCCCAGACGCTGGCATCAAACCCCAATGACGCGAACTGCAAGACCCTACTGGCGTTATCAAGATTAAACCGGTTGATTTGGAATAGCGCCAGATTCACCCAACTTTGATGTTCAACCATCACTCCTTTCGGTGTTCCTGTTGAACCGGAAGTGTAAATCACGTAGGCCAGATGGCGGGAGGTCAAATCAGTGACTTGCGGGTTGCTGTCCGGCTGATCAGGCAAGACAGTGGGATCCAGTATCGTCAACCCTGTCAGCGCCTGTTCACCCAATGCAGCCCGACCGACACTATCCGCCAGCAACATTTCTGGGGCAACGTCGGTCAGGATATGTGACAGCCGTTCACCGGAATAGGCCGGATCTAAGGGTACATAGGCCCCACCTGCTTTCAGCACCGCCAACACCGCCATCACCCGCAAGGGCGAGTTTGCCATGCAGATTGCCACCCGCTGGTCTGGTTCGATCCCCGAAGCAATCAGTTGATGTGCCAGCCGGTTGGCACAAGTATTCAATTCGGCATAACTGAGGATATGTTCTTCGTGCACCAAAGCAATGGCATCAGGATTTTTTTCGACTTGCAATTCAAATAACTGATGAATGCACAATTGGTCTGGATACGCTCTTTCCGTGGCATTCCAGGTTTCCAGCAGCAATGTGCGTTCAACCGCAGGCAACAAATTCAGTTTTCCAACGGGGATCTCATCCCCTTTTCTTTTTGATGACAGCAATTCTTGTAACTGTTCACTCATCCGCAAGATGACATCTGCATTCAGGCGGTTTTCGTCATAGATCCAACGGAATTCGCCCTGTGCATTAATCTGGAACGTCAACAATTCACCAATGGCATTTTCAATGTCATCTTGTGTTATCGAGACTGCGATTGGCCACGGACAGCAGGTTTGCAACGCAGGAATAGCCCGAAGTGAAGGCGACCGGGAGCAAAGATCACGACTGAACGTACGATGTTGTGCCAATCGGGTAAGTTCGTCATTAACCAGATTAGCAACTGCATGCCACGGTTTATCAGGCGCGACTTCAATCTCCATCGGCACTACGGGTGACAACGCTGACAAATCATCGTTGACTTCCGTACACCAACCGATTTGAAATACAGATTGTTGTGTCAGACGGGCAAGATAGATAACAAATGCCTGTAGCAACGTTTGCGATGATGTATCAGTCTCATTTTGGATAACAGAAGTTTGCCAAAGGCTGGTCATCCAACAAGGGGTTGACGATCTTTCGGACGATGCAAACGGCAATCGGACAGGCTGAAAAGCGGCAAGACGCCGCTGCCAAAATGATTCACTGGGGGCGAGTGCCTGAAGAGTATTTTTGACCTGCTGTCTCTGTTGTGAAGAAAGCACAGGCAACGTTTTACCTGATTTAAGTTCCGCTATGTCAGCTAACTCTCTGGCTGACAATCGCTGCCCTTCAAGGGTAGCAAACCCACCGATACAGACATCCTCACTACCGGTTGTTACCCGCCAGATATCGTCTTCTACGCGTATCAGTGTCCCGGGGTTGCCTTCTGATCGTTGTGTTAGCGGTTGAAGCCAAGAAATTGTTACTGCCCTGTGCTCCAGTAATAATTTCGGACGCCCCAAAGGGTTATCATAATTTTCACCAAAGTCTAATGCCCGCACCAACGCTGACAACATCTCCGCAGATTGTTCCCAACATAAATACCCACCAGCATCAGGGCGATGCGATGAGGCATAAAAACGCCGTTGCGACAGATCTTGCGGGCGCGTCACTAATGTGTCTTGGCTCAGTTTATTTAACAGTTCAGCAAACCCTTTCTGGGCTGTTTGATAACATTTCAGATTCAACGAGAAAGCACTGTCATTGTCTTCAATCGATACAGGTAATTGCACCGCAATATCGCCGGTATCCACACTACTTTCTATGCGATGCCAAGAAATGGCGTAATGTTTCGCCTGATCCAACAATGCCCAAGATGTGGCATGATGACCCGCATAACGCGGCAAAGGGCTGTCATGATAATTAAACGCCCCATTGCGGATCAGTGTAATCAACGAAACAGGCAGAATAAGAGGATTGACGATTGAAAAAAGCCAATCAACAGGATGTAATATGATGTGTTTTTGCAATGCTTCAACAGAATCCACACAAACTATCCCTTGCTGGCTAGCCCATGTTTGCATGACAGTATCAGTGGCTAATACCGCCTGTATACTATGTCCGGATGCCTGAATTAATTCAGCGCAATAGACAGCAAGTCTTGTTCCTCCCACCACAACACAGGTTCGTAATATAATGGTAGTGTCATTTTTATTATTCATTATCTCTTCAGATGAGATTTGAGCAGACACTTCCTCGTTAAGAATATTTCCCTTTTTAGCAATACCACCTTTCATCAATAACCTCTAGAATCTATTAGTTGTTTGAAAAATTTAACTTCAGCCTTGAGAGTTTTCACAAATAACTTTTAACTGACACAATAGTCATGTAATTAATAGATCTGATGTTGATTTAAAAATATCTAAGCAATACTTTTTAATAAAATCTGCATTTATAAATAAATAAAAATTAAAAATAAATTAATGCCTCACCAATAACATTTGCGATAATTGAACTGATTAATCATCTACTTTGTCATTAAGCAGTTACTTCTCTTTAGGTTGTTAACCTTACTCTTTTTAACCTAAAAATAACTAATAAAAGCATATGGTTGGATAAATCCTCATTATATTGTTATTTTTTATCACTAAATTTTTATAACAGTAAGGATTTAAACATATGTCGTTTCTTTTTCCCATTTGATACGCAGGGTAAATGATATTTACATCATTATGAAAAGACATTTAATTATCTTCATCAATATAAATAAAATTACATACGAATTGTATAACGCATGATGGATAAAAATTAATCCGAATATAATAAAAAACATATCTGAAATAATATTTGACACAATAAAATACATTCTTATTGATTCATTATTTTTAGGCAATAGATATCTATTGGGTTGTAAACCCCAATCAGAACAGTGCTATATTGATAAATAGCCAATCTTTTATTGGTATGTATTTTTCAGAATATTAGAGAAGATCTTCATCACTTTAGAATAATATAAAGGATATATGGCTGTTGTATTTAGAAAATATGACTTAATGTTTTCATACTCAAGAAAACAGCACATTTTATTTGAGAGATGGTATCGCCATTAAATATGCAACTCGATCATCGTCCCAAACATAGAGGTAGTTATACGATTGGAACGACTGGCTCATTGAACGATGCCAACAACATTACAACTTTAAAGATAGCGGGTATCAATAATGAAATGGCTGTGAAAATTAACTCAATTCGTTCAATTCACTTCTCACGATCTCTTTAAGAGAAAATGGATGATATTTGACCGTGATTTCACCGTTTGTCACTGCCAATGTTGGATTTGGCAGTCTCTCCTTTTCCCCTCCGGGGCAACTTTCTTTTATGCGAAAACCTTCCGGTAACGGATGAGGCAATAATTTGCGGGCTTCACACATGATATGTTCTGGCGGAACAGGCAAAATGAGTTCCACATGTTCCCAACCCTGACGAAGATAATGTTTATCCGTTGGATAAGGCAGTTCCACACAGTCAATTTGCCATCCCAGCAAAGCGATCGGCTGTTCCAGTTCAAACAGGCAGATTGGCCGCCCATTAATCATACTTTCAGACATCAGTTGACCACACTGTAGAAACCCCCGATGCCAGCGTTCTGCTACTGAGATTTCATTACAGCGCAGGGAGATATGATCCGCTGTGTATGGCGCAAAATCCAAGCCAAGTTCTTCACCAAATTGTTTTAATTTTTGCTCAAATACAGCTAAATCAGCTGATAACCCCTGTAATTCAGGAATTGTTGAAAAATGAATCATTTTATCCTCATTAAAAATTGTTTTCTCCCTCCCATATAACGCCACTGAAATAACGCCGAATGATGAAGGATTGTCTGAAAGACAATCTGAAAACAAAAAGTCATCCTGCAAGCAGCGGTAGATGGTAGCATGCAGGATGCTGAATATGATATAAAACCCGTTATTTTCTAATAATCCACACGCTTGGAAGCATTTGCATCATTCAAATGCAGACACTTTTGTGCGTAACTTAAGGTAACACGGTGAATATTCAGGCCATTCTTTCAGAAAAAATCAGCCATGCGCTGATTGCAGCTGGCGCTCCAGCCGACAGCGAAGCTCACGTCCGTCAATCTGCAAAAGCTCAGTTTGGTGACTACCAAGCGAATGGTGTCATGGCGGCAGCGAAAAAAGTGGGCATGCCTCCCCGACAATTGGCAGAAAAAGTCGTCAGTTTGTTAGATCTGCAAGGAATAGCCAGCAAAATCGAAATCGCTGGGCCAGGGTTTATCAATATTTTCCTGGATAAAGACTGGGTTGCCACCAATATCGAAACTGCACTGAAAGCTGAAAGACTGGGTGTTGCTCCGGTAGAGCCTCAAACCATCGTCATTGACTACTCTGCCCCCAATGTTGCGAAGCAGATGCACATTGGCCATATCCGCTCCACCATCATTGGCGATGCCGCAGTACGTACGCTGGAATTTTTGGGACATAACGTTATCCGTGCCAACCATCTTGGTGACTGGGGAACCCAATTCGGCATGCTGATCGCCTATCTGGAAAAAGTCCAGAATGAAAATGCCAGCGATATGGCGCTCGCCGATTTGGAAGAATTCTATCGTGAAGCGAAAAAAACTTACGATGAAGATGAAGAGTTTGCTGTCCGTGCCCGTAATTACGTCGTCAGGCTGCAAGGCGGAGATGAGTACTGCCGTGCGATGTGGCGCAAGCTGGTTGACATTACTATGTCACAAAATCAGGAAACCTATCATCGGTTGAATGTCACCCTGACAGAAAAAGATGTAATGGGTGAAAGTCTGTATAACGACATGCTGCCCGGTGTTGTTGCAGATCTGAAACAGAAAGGCCTTGCTGTTGAGAGCGATGGCGCGACTGTGGTTTACCTTGATGAATACAAAAATAAAGAAGGTGAGCCAATGGGTGTTATCATCCAGAAAAAGGATGGTGGCTACCTTTATACAACAACAGATATTGCCTGTGCCAAATACCGCCATGAAGTTCTGCATGCCGATCGCGTTCTTTATTATATTGACTCACGTCAGCATCAACATTTAATGCAGGCTTGGACGATTGTCCGCAAAGCTGGTTACATTCCTGAAGAAATGTCTCTCGAACACCATATGTTCGGCATGATGCTGGGCAAAGATGGTAAGCCATTCAAAACCCGTGCTGGCGGAACGGTAAGATTGTCTGATTTGCTGGATGAAGCGATTGAACGTGCGGATGCCCTGATCCGTGAAAAAAATCCAGATATGCCGGAAGACGAACTGAAAAAAGTGGTTGAAGCTGTAGGTATCGGTGCAGTGAAATATGCCGACCTTTCCAAAAGCCGTACTACCGACTACGTTTTTGACTGGGATAATATGCTCGCGTTTGAAGGCAATACCGCGCCTTATATGCAGTATGCCTATACCCGCGTAAACTCGATTTTCAAACGTGCAGGCATTGATGAAAGCAATCTGACACAGCCTGTCATGCTTAATGAAGAACGTGAACAAGCTCTGGCAACTCGTTTGCTGCAATTTGAAGAAACCATCACAACTGTTGCCCGTGAAGGTACACCTCATGTCATGTGTGCTTATCTGTATGATTTGGCAGGTTTGTTCTCCGGTTTCTACGAACATTGCCCGATACTCAGCGCTGACAGTGAAGAACTGCGTCAGAGCCGCCTGAAATTGGCATTGTTGACTGCAAAAACGCTGAAACAAGGTCTTGATACTTTAGGTATTCAAACTGTAGAACGGATGTAATTATCTTGTTCCAGAAACTGGTATGAAATATTTTTCATACCAGTTTTTAATTATTCGCAAATTCACCCTAACTCATCTGCTCACTATTTTAGTGTTTTCCTATTTCACTTATTTTGAAATGTTATTTTGAAAATTAAGCCCTACTTTCACTGACAACACATTTCCTGATTTTTAACACAACAAATCTATACGCTTCGTCTTTCA